>DATASX010000118.1 GCA_036269075.1 Sporichthyaceae bacterium | reverse complement strand
CCCGCGCCCACTCTCATACGCGGGCATCGCGACGCTTCTTGGCGAGCACCAGCGACCAGCCCCAGAATCCCAGGCCGATCCCGGCCACGGCCGTCCACGGCCACCAGGAGTCGTGGTGGCGCGCCAGCCGCGCGTGGAAGGGCAGCATCACCAGCAGGGCCACGGTCCAGCAGGCGATGCCGACCGCAATCACCCGGGACTCGTCGATGGCCAACGGGGGCGGATCGGGCCGACGTGGCTTGGCGTTGGCACGCCGACCTCCGGACATGCCCGCCAGCGTACGCAGGACCTCAACTTCTGGACGGGTCCGCGCCCTACGCGGGCGGGCGAACGGGGAATATCCCCGACTGTAGTTCGTTAGCACAAGTAACGACCTACAGTGAGTGGTACGACGATCGGCGGAGCATGAAGACCTTGGCGGCAGTAGACCCGGAGCTCGCTCACAGCGTGCGGGTCGCGGTCATGCGACTGTCCCGCAAGCTGCGCAACCGCGGCGGCGCGGCGTCCCTGACGGTCAGCCAGGCCTCCGCGTTGGCGACGCTGGACCGTCGCGGCCCGCTGACTCCAGGCGCGTTGGCCGAGCTGGAGATGGTGCAGCCGCCGTCGATGACCCGGCTGCTGTCGGTGCTGGAGGAGCGCGGCCTGGTCGTCGCGGCGCCGCACCCGCAGGACGGTCGACAGAAACTTGTTCGCGTCACCCCGGTGGCGCACCGGATGCTCGACGCGGATCGGGCCGAGCGCCGGACCTGGCTGATGCAACGGATGGCCTCGCTGACCGACCGCGAACTGGCCACGCTGCGCGCTGCTGCCCCGATCCTCGAGAAGTTGACACAGGAGGGGGGAGCCTGAGTCGATGAGCCCGACTTTCAGCTCATTGCGGGTGCCGAACTATCGGCTGTACTTCAGCGGGATGCTCGTGTCCAACACGGGCACCTGGATGCAGCGGGTCGCGCAGGACTGGCTGGTCCTGCAGTTGACCCATGGGAGCGGCACCTGGCTCGGTTTTGTGACGGCTCTTCAGTTCCTGCCGTTGCCGCTGCTCGCGCCGGCCGGTGGGGTGCTGGCAGATCGGATGTCCAAGCGCCGGATCCTGCTCGCGACCAACACCTCCATGGGTGTGCTGGCCGCGATCCTGGCGGTGCTGACGCTCGGCGGGGTCGTCAACGTCTGGGAGGTTGCGGTCCTGGCCTTCGGGCTCGGTCTGGCGACCGCGGCCGACAATCCGGCCCGGCAGTCCTTCGTCGTGGAGATGGTCGGTCCGTCCGACCTGTCCAACGCGGTCGCGTTGAACTCCGCCTCGTTCAACGGGGCGCGGCTGCTGGGGCCCGCCGTCGCCGGCCTGCTGATCGAGTTGTTCGGCGGCACCGGTTGGGTGTTCACGCTCAACGCGATCTCCTACGCCGCGCCGTTGGTCGCCCTCTGGCGGATGCGCTCGGACCAGTTGCGGCCCTCGGAGCGGACCCCGCGCGGACGCGGTCAGGTGCGTGAGGGACTGCGCTACGTGCTGGGCCGCCCGGACCTGGTCGCGGTGTTGGCGATCGCCTTCTTCACCGGCACGTTCGGGATGAACTTCCAGATCACCAACGCGTTGATGGCCACCCAGGAGTTCGGCAAGGGCGCGGGGCAGTACGGCCTGCTCGGCTCGGTGCTCGCCGCCGGCTCACTGGCCGGGGCCCTCATCGCGGCGCGGCGGAGGACCACGCGGGTACGTCTGGTGATCATCGCGGCGATCACGTTCGGCGTGCTGGAGATGCTCGTCGGCCTGATGCCGACCTACTTCTGGTACGCGCTGATGCTGCCGCCCGTCGGGGTCGCGTCCATGACGACCATGAACGCCTGCAACTCGACGATCCAGTTGGCCGTCGAACCGCGGATGCGCGGCCGGGTCATGTCGCTGTACCTGGCGGTGTTCTTCGGCGGCACCCCGATCGGCGCCCCGGTGGTCGGTTGGCTGGCCGAGCACTACGGGCCGCGCTGGTCGCTGCTCGGCGGCGGCTTCGTGACCGCGGCCGCCGCAATGGTCTGCGCGCTGCTCCTGGCACGCCGTACCGGGGCGCTGCGCCGCGACCGGCCGAGCGCACCCGTAGCCTCTCCGGCGTGGGTAGGCGCGCTCGACCATTGATCACCGCGGTGCTGGTGCTCCTGCTCCTGTCGGTGATCGCCTCGGCCCTGATCCACTGAGGTTCTGCCATGCGGCTGGATGAACGCAGCGCCCGCGACCGGTTCGCCCGGGCCCGGACGGTTCGGCTCGCGACCGTCGACGCGGGCGGGCATCCGCACCTGGTGCCGATCACGTTCGCGGTCCTCGCGGCCGGCGCCGCGGTGGTCTTCGCGGTCGACCACAAACCGAAGACCACCACCCGACTGCGGCGTCTGGACAACCTCCGGGCCAACCCGGCTGTCGCTCTGCTGGCCGACGAGTGGTCCGAGGACTGGACCCAGCTGTGGTGGGTCCGCGCCGACGGCACCGGGCAGGTGCTGCCCGACGACGATCCCGGACGCGGAGCGGCCGTCGCGGCTCTCGTCGAGCGGTACGAGCAGTACCGCGAGCGGCCACCGGCCGGCCCCGTCGTGCGCATCGCGGTGGACCGGTGGTCCGGTTGGTCCGGTGCCGCGCCCTGACCGGTTCATCCGGGCCCGAACGCAGCTGCGACGGGTAGAATCGGGCACAAGCGAGCCACGACGGTGTCGGTGGCAGCGCGGCGGAGGGCGACGTGCGGTCCGGCTTCGTGCGACGAACGTCCCGGCGACTGACCGCGGTCTGTGCCGGTCTGACGCTCAGCCTCGCCTGGGCGATTCCGGCCCGAGCCGCCGATCCGGTTCCGCCCTACCAGTTCACGATCCGCGCTGCCGCCGTCGAGCAGTACCTTCAGTTCTTCCGTGAGGTCGACTCCGACGTCGGCTTCAGCCGGGTGTTGCTGGCCCACGAGCCCGGGGCGGCCGCGGGGTCGTCGAAGGCGCTGGGTGCCTCCTACTGGCTGCCGACCGACGACGCCCCCTGCCTGCTCGGCTGCGAACCGCCGTGCCCGCCGAGCGCCGTCGTCAATGCCACTGTCGCCCGTACCGCCAACCCCAAGGACTGCGACGACAAGGTCCCCGGCCTGGCCGCGTTCGGCGTGCCTGCCGATGTGACGAAGCAACTCGGCGACGGGGCCAGGCCCCGCTCCGACGCCCGGACGCCGTCGACCTATCTGGCGACGGGGTCGGCGCGGGTCGCCGAGTTCGCCGGCAACGCCGGGCTGCGGGCGGCCGCGGCCGGCAGCGAGTCGACCGCCGCGGTCGATCCGGCCACCGGCCGGTACACCGGTACGGCCCGCGGCTACGTGGCCGACCTGCAGTTCGCGGGCGACCGGCTGGCGACCGTTACCAGCCTGCTGCGGGTCACCGCCGAGCCCGGTGGGACACCCAAGGTGGACTACCTGCTCTCGTTGCTGGCCAGCGGCGGTGGCGGCTGGCAGTCCGGGGTCGACCAGGGCTCGTTCACGATCGCCGGCACCGCCATCCCGCTGGCCGACCTGATCGGCCGGGTCAACGCGCAGCTGGCGGCTCTGGGGTCCAGCCTGGGCAACCTGGCCGACCTCGGCGTGCGGGTCCTGGCCCCGGCCACCGACTACGTGCCCGGCACCGACCGCTTCCGGGTGGCCGCGCCGGTGTTGCTGCTCGGCGTCTCCCCGGACGTGTCCACACCGACCCCGAACCGCGACACCGGCATCCGCCTGGGCAACGCGGTGTTCGAAGGGTCCTACAACCGGCCCGACCCGCCGCTGCGCTGACCCCGCCGGCCCCACCGGCACAAGTCGCCTCAGGCCGCGGCCTGGCAGGCTGGGGCGGTGCCTGAGCCGTTGTCCGACGTCGTCGCCGAACTGCGCGGCCTGCTCCTCGACGCCGGGTTGCGGCGTGCGGTGGCCGCCGGCCGGCGCCGCGGCAGCGAGCCGCCGGCCTGGCGGCGCGCGGAACTGCGTCCGGTCCAACTGCGCTCGGGCCTGCGGTTGCAGGAGGTGCGCTACGACGAACGCACGGCGCACACCCGCAACCTCGCCTATCCGACCGAGGCAGCGAGCGCAGTCGACGAACTGCTCGCGGCCGGCTGGGGCAACTGGCACGTCGACTCCGCGGCCGGCACCGTCCAGGTCCGGGTGACCAAGTCCGGCACGGCCCAGGTCCACCGAGCGCCCGCGGCGGAGGCACCGGAACCTGATGCGGCGTCACATGACCGGGCGAAGCAGCGCCTGCTGGCTCCCGACGACCCGCTGTTCGGGGTTCTCGGGGCCGACGCCGCCAAACGCCGGCAGGTCGACGCGTTCCTGCGGGTGCTCGCAGCCGAACTCGACGCCGTCGCCGACCGCGACCCGTTGCACGTCGTCGACCTCGGGTGCGGCAACGCCTACCTGACCTTCGCCGCGCACCGGTTCCTGTCCGCCGACGGTCGCGACGTGCGCCTGACCGGCGTCGACCTGCGCCCGGCCGCCGCCGCCCGCAACGCCGAACTGGCGCAGCGCCTCGGCGCGGCCGGCGCGAGATTCGTCGCCGGGACGATCTCGGCGGCCGACGTCCCGCCCGGTGATGTCGTGCTCGCCCTGCACGCCTGCGACACCGCCACCGACGACGCCTTGGCCCGCGCGGTCTCCTGGCGCAGCCCACTGATTCTGGCCGCGCCCTGCTGTCACCACGAGACCGCCGCGACCCTGCGCTCGAGGACCCCCGACCCCTACGCCAGTCTGCTGCGCCACGGGATTCTGCGCGAGCGCTTCGCCGACGTGCTCACCGACGGCCTACGGGCGTTGCTGCTGCGGCTGCTCGGCCACCGCGTCGATGTGGTCGAGTTCGTCTCCACCGAGCACTCGGCCCGCAACGTGGCGATCCGCGCGGTCCGCACCGACGCCGACCCCGCGCCGGAGCTGGTCACCCAGTACCGGGAACTCGTCGCTGCCTGGGGTCTGCGCCCGGCGCTCGCCGCCCACCTGGCAACGGAACTGAAGCGGCGTCACGGCGGCGAGTGGTGAGGGGTGGCGGCCGGGGTCGGCGGTGCGGTGCCCATCCCGAGCTGGGAGGCACAAGCGTTGCCGAAGCCCGCGATCTTCATCTGCAGCCTCGTGAACGACGGCGAACCAGCACCGTCGAACAGGGCATTCACCAGGTCGGCCTCGAGGATCTCGCTGTTGAACTTGGCCACCATGCAGTTGGTGAGTGAGTCCGGTAGTTGCTTGCCCTCGTTGGTGGTGCGGATCGCGGCGAGTTGCCCGGGTCGGAACGGCGACGGCACCCCGGTCCGATGCTCGCAGTCGGCGAAGTACTTGCCGATCGTGCTCTGGCCGGAGGTCATGCCTTGGGCGAAGGCCCGGTACTCCGGGTCGGGCAGGGCCTGGGTCTCGGCCGGCACACAGGTGCGCAGTTGGTCGTTGGAGAAGGGGTTGTCGGCACCCGATGCCTGGTGGTTCTTGCCCAACGCCAGCGAGTTCTGCGCCCGCAGGTAGTCCGCGCCCTGCTCGTTCAACTGCCAGTTCCCGCCCCAGCGGACGAACTTCCAGGTCCCGCGGGCCCCGGCGGTGTTCCCGCCTCGGTCGGTCACCGTGGCGGTGGCGAAGTCACCGCTGACCGTCAGCGCCGCCACGGTGCCGCCGGACGGCCTGTCCGTCGCGCCCTGATCCTGGCCGGCCTGCACACAGGTGGCCGCATTGCCGAATGTCGCAGCGACAAATCCCGGGGTCATCAGGTTTCGGCAGGCCGTCGCGGGATCCTTCGCGGCCAGGATCTGGTCGACCACGCGCGCGATCGCGACCCGATCCGCCTGACCAGCCGGCGCCGGGCGGCCGCCCAGGGTAGGTGCAGGCGAGGGGTGCACCTCGATCGGCCCCACCACCTGCCCAGCCGGAGCAGCGGTGTTCGACGAGCCGCCGGCACCGCAGCCGCCGATGCCGGCCAGGACGAGCAGCAGTGCCGCAGGGCTGGACAGGCGCATGGAGCGGACCTCCGTCGGCGGGCGAGGGCGTCACCCTAGAACCGGCGTGCCACGCCCGGACGTCGCGCACATTGCGAGGGCGATTCCCGCGGTTCACGCCGATGTGTCGCTGCGGGCGCTCAGCGGCTGGGCAACGGCTTCGCTGAACTAGCCGACCTCGGTGCGCATCGCCTCCACCGGCTGCAGGCGCGCGGCCTTGGCGGCGGGATAAAGGCCGAAGACCAGACCGGTGCCCAGCGCCATCCCGAAGGCGAGGTACACCGAGTACGGAGCTATGGACGGCTCTACGCCATCGATGCGGAAGCGGGACGTCACGAAGCCGAGCAGCACACCGAGGCTGCCGCCGAGGATCGTCAGCATCAGGGCCTCGCCGATGAACTGGCCGATGATGTCGGTCGGGTCGGCGCCGACGGCCTTGCGGATGCCGATCTCCTTGGTCCGTTCCTCCACCGAGATCAGCATGATGTTCATCACGCCGATGCCGCCGACCAGCAACGAGATCCCGGCCACCGAACCCAGCAGCACCGCCAACGTGCCGTTGGCCGCCGAGCCGACAGCGCCGACCGCGGAGGCGCGGGCGATCGAGAAGTCGCTGCGGCCGTCGGGCACGTGATGGCGCGCGTCGAGCACGGCCGTGATCTCCTGCTTGGCCGCGGGCAGCGAGGCCGGGGAGTTCGGCGCGACGGCGATCGCGTCGACGGGGCCCATGCCCGGGTGGATGAACCCGTGCAGGTAGTCCTCGACCGCGGTGCCGGTGCAGATGGCGCGGTCGTCGATGCTGTGCTGGTCGGCGTAGCCCTTGGACGCGAGGATCCCGGTGATCCGGAACGGTTCTGCGGCGAGCGGAATGTCCTGGCCGAGCAACGCGGTCGGGTCTCGCGGGCTCAGCCCCGCGGCTACTGCGGAGCCGAGGACGCACTGGCGGTAGTGCATGGTGTAGGCGAAGTCGGTGAAGTCCTGCCCCGCAGCGAGGGTGTCGTGGTCGATGTCGAGGAACTCCGGCGTGGTCCCGATCACCAGGCCGATGGTCGCCGAGGACTGCCTCCATTGCGCCATGACGTTGTTCACTACCTGTCCCGGTGCCACCCCGGAGGCATCGGGAACCGAGCCGTCGGCCAGTGCCTGCACGTCCGAGTGGGTGAGCTCCGTCCGATGGGTCGCGGTCGCGGTGCCGCCGCTCCCGCCCGGCAGGACGATCAAGGTGTTTCCCCCCAGCTGGTCGATCGACGCGTCCACCGACTGCTGCGATCCGGTCCCGACCGCCACCAACGTGACGACGGCGGCCACACCGATCGCGATACCGAGGATCGTGAGCGCCGAACGGGTCTTCTTCGCCACGATGCTGTCCACCGCGAACCGGAAGCTCTCGCGCAGACGCAGGTTGCGGGTCTCGTGCAGGCGCAAGGGCATCCTCATGGCCTACCGCAATGCCGGCGAACTACCCGCCGGAAGTCGCTCGTGGTGACGGTGAGTCAGCTCGCACTGCGATCACTGCCACCGCGGCCAGCGCCAGCAGACCCGGCACGACCAGGAACGCCCGGTGCAGTCCGGCGGCGTCGCCGAGGGCGCCGAGCAGCGGTGGCGCCAGCATCCCCGCGCACCCGGTGCCGACGGCGATCCGACCGGACGCTGCATCAGCCCGGCCGCCGGAGGCCGCCACCGCGCGGGAGACCGCCAGCGGGTAGTGCAAGGCCATCCCGGTGCCGGCCAGGATCAGCGCCGCGATCGCGGCGGCCGGGGTGACCGAGACCCAGAACAGCGCGAATCCGATCCCGGCCAGCCCCAGCGAGCCGAGCAGCAGCCCGTCGATGTGCTGACGTAGCGTCAGGACCGTGCCCAGCAGGCGCCCCAGGAACATCCCGCCGACGATCGCGCCGGCGGCCGCGGTCGCCGCCGCGGCCGACAGGCCGTCGCGGGTGCGCAGCAGGTCAGCTGCCCAGAAGGTCATCGAGAACTCCACGCCCTCGACCGCGACCACCACCGACCAGGCGATCCAGTAGGCGCGGGGGAGTCGGTCGCGGCGCGGCCCGCCCGCTGCGGGGGGCGGGGCGCCGTCCGGGACCGCCGTCGCCGAGTGCCGCACGGCGAAGATCGCGGCCGGGACCAGCAGCGAGGCCAGCGCCACCCGCCAGCCGAAACCGGCCGCCACCGCGGCCCCGACCGCCAACGGGCCGAGCAGGCCCGCACCCGCGCACACCGCGTTGGTCTCGGTGATCGCGGCCACCCCGCGGGGCCCGTGGTTGTCCGACAGGATCGCCGCCGACCCGGCCACCAGCAGCGTCCCGAACCCACCGGCGAGCAGCGCGCCGGTCAGCGTGAGCGCGACATGCGGGCCGGAGCACAGCACCACCAGCCCGGCGCACATTCCGGTCAGGCCGAACCAACCGGTGCGCCGGCGGCCGTATCGGGCGCACAACCGCGGGTAGGCCAGACCGGCAACGATCGAACCCAGCGCGATCGCGCTGCCGTGCAGCCCGGCCACCGCACGGGTCAGGCCGAACTGCGAGCGCAGCAGCGGCACGACCGGCTCGAAACCGAACAGGAAGTAGCCCCACAAGGCCAGTTGCCAGTGAACCAGCCAGGTCACCCGGTCCCGCCGGTACGGCTCCACCGCCCCACCCAACGGACTTCTGCTGCCCGTCCCACCCATCGAAGGCCTCCGATAGGTGCGACAGGCAGCAGAAGTCGAGGAGTCGGGGTCAGGCCAGGGCGGCGACGACGTGGTCGATGCAGGCGGTCAGCGCCTCGACGTCGGCCGGGTCGATCGCCGGGAACATCGCGACCCTCAGCTGGTTGCGGCCGAGCTTGCGGTACGGCTCGGTGTCGACGATCCCGTTGGCGCGCAAGACCTTCGCCACCGCGGCGGCGTCGACCGAGTCGGCGAAGTCGATCGTGCCGACGACCGCCGAGCGCTGCGCCGGGTCGGCGACGAAGGGCGTCGCGTACTCCGACTTCTCCGCCCAGGTGTAGAGGCGGGAGGAGGAGTCGGCAGTCCGGCCGGTCGCCCACTTCAGGCCGCCCTGGCCGTTGATCCAGTCCAGTTGCTCGGCCAGCAGGAACAGCGTTGCCAGCGCCGGGGTGTTGTAGGTCTGGTCCTTGGTCGAGTTGTCGATCGCGGTCGGCAGGTCGAAGAAGGTCGGGATGTAGCGCTCCGAGTCGGAGATCTCGGTGACCCGCTCCAGCGCGGCCGGGGAGAACAGCGCGATCCACAGCCCGCCGTCGGAGGCGAAGCACTTCTGCGGCGCGAAGTAGTAGACGTCGGTCTCGGTGACGTCGACGGGCAGGCCGCCCGCGCCGGAGGTGGCGTCGACGAGCACCAGCGAGCCCGGGTCGGTGCCGGCCGGCCGCGCGATCGGCAGTGCCACGCCGGTCGAGGTCTCGTTGTGGGTCAGCGCGTAGACGTCGACACCGGACTCCGCCTTGGCCTGCGGGTGGGTGCCCGGCTCGGACTTGATCACCGTCGGTTCGCCGAGCCACGGCGCGCCCTTGCAGACCTCGGCGAACTTCGAGGAGAACTCGCCGAAGTTCAGGTGCTGCGAACGCTCGCGCACCAGGCCGAACGATGCGATGTCCCAGAACGCCGTCGCGCCACCGTTGCCCAGCACGACCTCGTAGTCCTCCGGCAGCGAGAACAGCGACCGCAGCCCGGTTCGGACGCGGCCGACCGTGTTCTTCACCGGGGCCTGCCGATGCGAGGTGCCGAGCAGGGAACTGCCTACCGCGGCCAGCGCGGCGACTGCCTCGGGCCGGACCTTGGACGGGCCGCAGCCGAACCGTCCGTCGACGGGCAGCAGGTCAGCGGGGATCACGATCTTGTCGCTCACGACGCGGGTTCCTAACGAACTCGGAGGATTTGGCCGGCCCGTCGGCAGTGGCGGTCCTCGACCATTGTCCCGTACTCGGCCTGGGCGCCGCATCCGCTGCGCTGGCGGCCCGCTGTGAGTGATCGCTAGGGTCGCCGCCGGAGGTACGAAATGCGCGCCCGTGGTTCGATTGTGGCTCTGGTCACGACGTTGGCACTGACGGGCTGCGGGAGTTCCCACCCGCAGTCCGCGCCGGCGTCGACCCCCACCCCCGACGCGAGCGCCTCGCCGAGTGCGAGCGCGGCACCCGTCAAAACCCCGGACGCGAGGGCCACCCCGGGCTCGACCTCCGACGTCTCGGCGATCACGAAGATCGTCAAGTCGGTCGCCGTCACCGCGGACTACCAGCACGTCGTGTGCCAACAGTTGTTCACACCGGACTTCGTGACCACGGCCTTCGGCGGAATGAACGACTGCCAGGAGTACCAAGTCGGCGCCGGCACCGGCAGCCATGCGACCGGCGCGTCCGTCTCCGACGTGAAGGTCGAGGGCGACACCGCCGCGGGGAACGTCGCTGTCCAGGGCGGAAGCGCGGGCGGGTCCACCGGTACGTGGTACTTCCAGCGGTCCGCGGGGACCTGGCGGGTGGCCGACCAAGGGGTCAACTACCTGCGCTCGAACTTCAAGCTCGGCATCGCTCGGCAGGCCAGCACCGACTCCTCGAACCCTTTCGCCGACACGGTCTACCGTGATTGCTTCGCCGTAACGGTCCTGGCCCTTCCCGACGGCCAGTTCCGGACCGCGTTCTTCGCGAATCAGGCCGGCGTAAGCACTCTGGGCCAGGTGGTGGCGCCCTGCGACGCGAAGGCGCCGGGCGGCGTCTCGCCGTTCCGGGCGCTGTTCGAGAAGGAGATCCGCAGCGCGCTGGCCGCCCAGCAGCTTTCCGCCACGACCCAGAACTGCGCGGTGTACGCCATGAAGAAGACGATCTCCGACCCGGATCTGACCGACGCGATCCTGGACGAGACCGTGCCGGGTGCGGCCGCGGACAACAACCTGCAGTCGCTGGAGACCGTCACCCTGAGCACGTGTCTGGGCGGCCCGACCTCGTCCGCCGCGCCCCAGCCCTCCTAAGCTCGGCTCATGGCGACCACAGTGGAATTCCCCAGCAATGGCGACATGGCGAGCGGGTACCTGGCGGTGCCCTCATCCGGACGCGGACCGGGGGTGCTGGTCCTGCAGGAGTGGTGGGGCCTGGACCCCGCGCTGAAGATCATGGCCGACCGGTTGGCCGAGGCCGGGTTCGTCGCGCTGGCGCCCGACCTGTACCGCGGCGACCTGGCCACGCACGACGAGATGGACAAGGCCGCCGGGCTGATGAACTCGTTGCCGCCGGACCGGGCCGCGCGCGACATGAGCGGCGCGGTCGACTTCCTGGCCGGCCACGAGGCCACCACCGGTGAGTCGATCGGCGTCATGGGCTTCTGCATGGGCGGCCTGCTGACGATGCTCATTGCCGCCAACCGCGGCGACCGGATCGCGGCGGCGGTGCCGTTCTACGGCTTTCCGCCGCCGGACATGGAGCCGGACTGGTCCGGCCTGACCGCCGTCGTGCGCGGCCACATGGCCGGGGACGACGACTTCTTCGCCCCCACCGCCGCCCACGCGCTGGAGGCCAAGCTCCACAAGCTGGGCAAGGACGTCCAGTTGACCGTCCACGAGGGCGCCGGCCACGCCTTCATGAACCCGCACAACTCGCTCGGCAACCTCGACGAGGCGCTGGCCGCGAAGGTCTGGGCCGAGGCCATCGCGTTCCTGCACGACCAACTCGGCTGACCCGCCGGTGACCCAGGCCGGGCTGCCGGGGCCGGACCCGGCCCTGGCCGGGATGCGCCGGGAGTACATGGTCGAGGGGCTGGAGGTCTGCGACCTCGACGCGGACCCGCTGACGGCCTTCGGTGTCTGGTTGCGCGAGGTCGCGGCGGCCGGGCTGGCCGAGCCGAACGCGATGGTGGTCTCGACCGTCGACGCGACCGGCGCCCCGCAGTCCCGGATGGCATTGCTGAAGTCGTTGGACGAGCGCGGGTTCGTGTTCTTCACGAACTACACCTCGGCCAAGGCCCAGGACCTGGCCGGCAACCCGGCGATCTGCCTGCTGTTCCCGTGGCATGCCCTGCGTCGACAGGTGATCGTGCGCGGGACCGCCGCCCGGGTCGGCCCGGCGGAGTCCGCCGAGTACTTCCACAGCCGTCCGCGAGCCTCGCAGTTGGGCGCCTGGGCAAGCCGCCAGAGCAGCGTGCTCACCTCGCGCACGGAACTCGACGAGCGCTTCGACCAGGTGGCCCGGCGCTGGCCGGCGGGTACGGACGTGCCGGCGCCGGACTTCTGGGGTGGCTTCCTGGTAGTGCCGGACTCGGTCGAGTTCTGGCAGGGCCGGGCCTCCCGGTTGCACGACCGGCTGCGCTACTTGCGCGAGCCGGACGGTTGGGTGGTCAGGCGGCTGGCTCCCTGACGGGCACCGCCGTCGCGGCTGCCACGCGGCCGGCGTAGCGGGCGGCGCGTTGCCGCTCCAGCTTCAGGTGCGGGTTGTTCTTGTCGTTCAGGGTCGGCGGCCCGAAGACGTGCAGAACGCCGCGCCGCACCCGGTAGCCGATGCGCCAGGGCAGGTCCTCGAGGCCGTGCGGTTCGTGGCTGGTGTCCTCGGTGTGCTTCATGGCGTCTCCTTAGCGAGCTATTAGTTAGTACACTAATTGATAGCGCACTCACGATCTAGGGGTACGATGGAGATGTGACGATGAAGACACCGACCCGGAAGATCGACCTCGGCGACGACCCGTTGAAGTTGGAGCGGCAGGTCTGCTTCGCGCTGTCGGTGGCCAGCCGCTGCGTGATCGGCATCTACCGGCCGCTGCTGGAGCCCTACCAACTGACGCACCCTCAGTATCTGGTGATGCTCGCGTTGTGGGACGGCGGCCCCTGTACGGCCAAGGAGTTGGCCGCGGCGTTGCACTTCGACCCGGCCACGCTCTCGCCGATGCTCAAGCGACTGGAGGCGCTGGGCTACCTGACCCGGGAGCGCGGTAGCGCCGACGAGCGGGTGCTGCACGTCGACCTCACCGCGAAGGGGAAGGCGTTGCGGGACGAGGCCGTGAAGATCCCGTACGCGGTCGTCGAGCGGCTGGGCATGGAGGTCGAGGACCTCGTGGCGATCCAGCAGGCGCTGATGGGCGTCATCGCCGCCACCGACCGGATGCCTGCCGCCGACGTCGACCCGCTGGCCTGAAGCCCGTACCCGGACGCGGAAAGGCCCGCGGGTCGGTCGGCGAACCGACCTGCTCGAAGGGACGTACCTCGAGCACCCGCGGGCCCCGGTGACTGCCTTGGATTCGCCGACCGCGTCGCGACGCGCGCCGGTGAAGGCAAGCGAGTCAGCGGCTAGCTAGCAGCCACCTCACGCGTCCGATAGCTACACAAAGCCTCGACCACCTCCCTTCCGTGTGCCATCGAAGGTACGCCGCCCGGCGCACTAAGTCGAGGAGATTTGTTTGAGCCTGCGCAACGCCTCGTCGCGCTCGGCGAAGTGCTCGACGATCCGCTCCGGATAGCCATGGACGTAACCGTTGTCGTGGTCCCAGGGCGCGTGCGCGGCGCCGCCCTCGAGATGTCGCAGTTCGGGAATCCAGCGCCGCACGTACGCCCCGCCCGGGTCGAACTTTGCGCCCTGCAGCATCGGGTTGAACACCCGGAAGTACGGCGCCGCATCCGTGCCGCAGCCGGCCGCCCACTGCCAGTTCAACTGGTTCGACGCCAGATCGCCGTCGCGCAGGCAACGCATGAAGTGTCGGGCCCCGTGCTGCCACTCCACGTGCAGGTCCTTGACCAGGAAGGAGGCGACGACCATCCGGACCCGGTTGTGCATCCAGCCGGTATCGGCCAGTTGACGCATCCCGGCGTCGACCATCGGGAAGCCCGTGCGGCCCGCACACCAGGCCCGGTAGTTCTCCTCCGGCGGGTCGTAGCGCATGCCTGCGAACGCCTCGCGCAGGTACTGCCGTGCGCTCGCCGGCCGGTGATGCAGGACGTCGGCCCAGAACTCCCGCCAGGCCAACTCGGAACGGAACGTGGCCGCCCCGCCGGTGGCCCGCGGGTCGCGGTCGAGGCCGAGGTCGGCCAGGTCGGCCAGGAGCGTCCGGGGATGAATCTCACCGAACTTCAGCGCAGTGGACAGATCTGACGTACCGTCAACATCAGGTCGATCCCGACGTTCGTGATAGTCCGGCAACCCGGCGTCACGGAACGCGACCCAGCGTTGCACCGCCCGCTCCTCGCCGGCCGCACACTCGCGCTTGCACTTCGGCACCGACTTGCCGCCCTTCGCCGACATCCACTCGACGTCGTCCGCCTCGGGTGCCGGGTCGCGCCAGCCGTGCTCCAGCCAAGCCTTCTTGAACGGGGTGAACACCTTCAACGGCTCGCCGACCTTGGTGAACACCCGGCCCGGGGCCACCGCGTACGCCGATCCGGTGCGCACGAGCTCGATGCCGTGCTCGGCCAGTGCCGCCTCGACCGCGGCGTCCCGAGACTTGCCGTACGGCCCGAAGTCGGCGGCGACGTGAACCGCCTTCGCCTTGACCGCGCGGGCAGCGAGCACGACCTCGCGGACCGGATCGCCGTGCAGCACATGCAGGCCGACCGCGCCGATCCGCGACGACAACGCGGTCAACGAAGCGGCCAACCACTCGCGGCGCGGGGAGCCGGACGGGTCCCACAACGCCGGGTCGACGACGAACAACGGCAGCACCGCAGCCGGACTGCCGCCGAAGCCGGGCAGGCCCGCGGCCGACAGCAGGGCCGGGTTGTCGGACAAGCGGAGATCCCGCCGGAACCACATGACGTTCGCTTCCACCCGGAGAGCCTAGGTCGCCGGAGGGGTCCGCAATCCCGCTGGTCCGGGCATGATCCACACCCCCGCGCGGTGCCTTCCCCCGACGCCTGCCACGCCGTACGCTGCGGCGATCCGGCGCGTCTGGCGAACGGAAGGGGTGGCCGTGTGACCCGACCGACGTCCGCCGCCGGGCTGCAGCGCGCATGAGCAACGTGTCACCCGCAGCCATGACCATGGCTGAGCCCCCGGCCGGCGCCGCCCCGGCTTCCGGCCCGGGCCCGACGCGATCTCCGGCGCAGATCGCCTGGGCCAGGTTCCGGCGCGACCGCGTCGGAGTCATCTCCGCCGCGGTCGTCGTGTTCTTTCTCGCTGTCGCCCTGCTGGCCCCGGTGATCGGTTGGATCTACGGCCGTAACCCGTACACCACGTACGGGGTCAACCAGGGTGGTCTGCTCACTCCCAGCGGTCTGCCGGCCCATCGCCTCGGCGGGATGAGCAGTCAGTTCTGGCTCGGGGTGGAACCGGGTCTGGGCCGCGATGTGTTCATGCAGCTGGTCTACGGCGCCCGCACCTCGCTGTTCATCGCGTTCGTCGTCTCGCTGATCACCACCGTCTTCGGGGTGCTTTTCGGGATCGTCATCGGTTATCTCGGGGGCAAGGTCGACATCGTCGGCGGGTGGATCATCGACGTCGCCCTGACGTTCCCCGGCCTGCTGCTGCTGATCGCGCTGAGCCCGATCATCGAGGCGAAGTTCACCTCGCCAGACACCGAGATGCGGACCTGGATGCGGTTTGCGGTCGTCATCATCGTGCTGTCGATTCTCGGCTGGATGGGCTCGGCCCGGCTGATCCGCGGTCAGGTGCTGTCCCTGCGGGAACGGGAGTACATCGACGCGGCGCGCATGTCCGGAGCCGGCACCCGGCGGATCGTGTTCCGCGAACTGCTGCCCAACCTGTGGTCGCCGATCCTGATCGTGATGTCGCTGTCGATCCCGGGTGTCATCACCGGTGAGGCGGCGCTTTCGTTCCTCGGCGTCGGAATTCTCGAGCCGATCCCGGACTGGGGTCGGATGGTGAAGAACGGCGCAGACGTGTACTTCGCCGACCCCACGTACCTGATCGTGCCCGGTGGGGCCCTGCTGATCCTGGTGATCGCGTTCAATCTCCTCGGCGACTCGCTGCGCGACGCGCTCGACCCGAGGGGCGTCAAATGAGATCCCGGTGGCATCGCCGGCTCGCCGGGCCAGTGGCGCTGGTCTGCCTCGCCGGCCTGAGCGGGTGTCAGTTCGGTGGCCACGGGGACAGCGCTGCCGCCGCGGACACGTGTGCGGCCAAGGACTCGGCGGAGGCCGCGACCGTGTACAGCTACAAGATCGACAACACGGCCCAGGGCCCGGCGACTCCGGCGCCCGGTGCACACACCGGTGGGGCGATCCGGATCTACGACGCCTCCGACTACCCGCACCTGGACCCGGCGCGCATCTACGTCAACAACGAGCAGTCGGTGGCGTTCCTGCTCAGCCGGGAGCTGACCGGCTACGTCCAGCACGGGACCGACATCCACCTCGTCGGCGACCTGGCCACCGACACCGGCCGGACCAGCGACGGCGGTAAGACCTGGACCTACACGTTGCGCGACGGCGTCACCTGGGAGGACGGCTCGCCGATCACCTCGGCCGACGTGAAGTGGGGACTGGAACGGGAATTCGTCCCCGACTACAGCGAAGGCCCCACGTACTTCCAGTCCTGGATCGCCAACACCGGCGACTTCCACTCGGTCTACCAGGGCCCCTACGACGGCAAGTCGCTGGACGCGATCGCGACACCGGACGCCAAGACTGTCGTGATCTCTTTCAAGAGCCCCCAGCCGGACCTGCCGTTCGACATGGCCTTGCAGGGCGCGCCGGTCAAGCAGAGCAAGGACACCCGCCAGGCCTACGACCAGCACCCGCTCGCCTCGGGCCCGTACAAGATCGCCTCGCGCGAGGTCGACAAGTCGCTGCTGCTTGTCCGTAACACGGCTTGGAAGGCAGACACCGATCCGATCCGCACGGCCTATCCGGACTCCTGGATCTTCAACCTCGGCGAGACCGCGCTGCAGACTACCCAACGGCTGATCGGTGCCGCCGGCGACGACGCCGCCGCGATCACGCTGTCCGACGTGGTGCCCCCGCAACTGCTCGACGAGATTCTGTCCCGTCCGGACCTGCAGGCACGGTCGGTGGTCTCACTGGCCCCGTTCGTGAACTACGAGGCGATCAACACCAAGCGCGTCACCGACCTCCGGGTCCGCCAGGCGCTGATGTACGCCTGGCCACGCTGCCAACTGCGGCAGTTGGAGGGCGGTGCGGCCGTCGGAGAGTTCGCCGACGCGCTGTCCTCGCCGACCCTGCTCGGCCATGTCGACGACGACACCTATCACGTCCCGCCCGCCGGCGACCCGGACAAGGCCCGCGCCCTGCTGAAGGAGGCCGGGCAGCTGGGTCGCCAGATCGTGATGCCGTACAACCCGCAGTCCGAGGGTTCCCAGCAGGCGATGATCATCGTCAAGGAGTTCCTCAAGAAGGCCGGCTTCAACGTGGTGGCCAAGCCGACCGACCCGAAGGCCCTGATCGACGAGACAGGCGACCCGAGCAACGCATACGACACGTACGGCTCCGCCTGGGCCGCCGACTGGCCGAGCGGAGCCACCGTCTACCCGCCCAAGTGGGACGGCCGGCTGATCGTCCAGGCGCCCGGGAACACCGACGAGTCGTTCTTCGACGACCCGAAGATCGACTCCGAGATGGACCAGATCAAGACCATCACCGACCCGGTGGAGGCCGGTAAGCGCTGGGCCCAGGTCGACCGCGAGATCCGTGCCCAGGTGCCGGAATTCCCGCTCACCTACTTCCGGTCCCGCCAGATCTACGGTCCGCGTATCGGGGGAGCGACCTTCGACAACGTGTACGGGGAGATCTCGCTGAACTACCTCTACGTCAAATGACCTGCGCCGCGACTGTTCGGAGGGGATAGATCCGTTGATCGGTTACCTGATCCGCCGGCTGTTCACCGCCGTGGCGACCTTGGCCGTGGTCAGCGCGATCACGTTCTTCCTGTTCTTCGCGCTGCCCGGCGACCCGGCCCGCATCGACTGCGGGAAGGTCTGCACGCCTCAGAAATTGGCCGACATCCGGCACACCCTGGGCTTCGACCACCCGATCCTCGTCCAGTACTGGGACTTCCTCAAGGGGATCTTCGTCGGCCGCGACTACAGCCAGGCGGGGCAGAAGGTCCACTGCTCCGTGCCCTGCTTCGGGTACTCGACGGTCAACCACCAACCGGTCTGGCACACCCTGCTCCAGCGCTTCCCGGCAACGATCTCACTCGCGATCGGCGCGGCGACGATCTACCTGATCGTCGGGATCGGCTTCGGCGTTGTGTCGGCGCTGCGGTCGCAGAGTTGGATCGACCGATTGGGCATCGGTTTCACGGTCTTCGGTTCGTCGTTGCAGATCTTCGTGGTCGGACCGATTCTGATCCAGTTGCTGGTCCGCGACTGGCATGTGATGCCGACCCCGCAGTACGTACCGATAACCGACGACCCGGTCGGCTGGTTCAAGGGCTTGCTGCTGCCGTGGTTGGTCCTGGCGCTGGTCTCGATGGCGTTCTACGCCCGTCTGACGCGGGCTCAGATGTTGGAGGCGATGGGCGAGGACTTCGTCCGCGCCGGGCGGGCCCGCGGCATCTCCTCGCGGCTGTTGCACTTCAAGCACACCGGCCGGGCGACGCTCTCGCCGATCATCACGGTGTTCGGCCTCGACCTGGCCGGTCTGCTGTCCGGTGCGATCATCACCGAGTCGGTGTTCAACATCCAGGGCCTTGGCCGCCTGGCGCTGACCTCGGTGCAGCAGTCGGACCTGTCAATCATCATGGCCACCGTCCTCGTCGGCGCCGTGCTGATCCTGATCGCGAACGTCATCGTCGACATCGTCTACAGCGTCATCGACCCGCGGGTCCGGATCGGATGACCGGGGCCGCCGAGCAGGCACCGCTGCTCTCGCTGGACGACCTGCGGGTGACCTTCCGGACCGACGACGGACCGGTGCAGGCCGTCAACGGGATCTCGTTCGAGCTGACCGCCGGTCGGACGTTGGGCATCGTGGGGGAGTCCGGGTCCGGCAAGTCCGTGACCGGGCTGTCGATCCTGGGCCTGCACGACCCGCGCCGCACGACCGTCACCGGCTCGATCCGGTTCACGGGCAAGGAACTCGTCGGCCTCGACGAGTCCGGGATGAACGCGATCCGCGGCAAGTCGATCGCGATGGTGTTCCAGGACGCGCTCACCGCGCTCTCGCCGTTCTGGACGGTCGGCAACCAGATCGCCGAGGGCTACCGGCGACACACCGGCGCGACCAAGAAGCAGGCCCGCACCCGGGCGATCGACCTGCTGGGCCGGGTCGGCATCCCGCAGCCCGAGCAGCGGGTCGACGGCTACCCCCACGAGTTCTCCGGCGGTATGCGGCAGCGCGCGATGATCGCGATGGCGCTGGCCTGCGACCCGCGAGTGCTGATTGCCGACGAACCCACGACCGCGCTCGATGTCACCGTCCAGGCCCAGATCCTCGACCTGCTGGCGAATCTGCAGTCCGAGTTCGGCACGGCGATCATCCTGGTCACCCACGACCTCGGGGTGATCTCGCAGGTCGCCGACGACGTCCTGGTCATGTATGCCGGGCGGACCGTCGAGTCCGGCGCGGTTCACGACGTGCTGCGCCGACCGACCCACCCCTACACCTGGGGACTGCTGTCCTCGGTCCCGCGGCTGGACTCGGCCGGCTCCGAGTTGCTGGCCATCCGGGGCACCCCGCCGAGCCTGATCGCCCTGCCGCCGGGATGTTCGTTCCGGCCCAGGTGCGACTACGCCGCGCAGGTCCTCGACGGCTCCTGCGAGCGGACGATGCCGGACCTGGTCCCGGCCGGGTCGACGGCCTCGCGCTGCCATCTCGACGCGGTGCGCCGGCGGCGGATCCTGGTCGAGGAACTGCTGCCCCGCTGGAGCGGCACCACGGCAGCGCAGTCATGACCGCCACCCCGCTGTTGCGGGTCAGCGAGCTGGTCAAGCACTTCCCGGTGCGCGGCACGTCTCTGACGCGGCGTCAGGTCGGGGCGGTGCGGGCGGTCGACGGGGTCTCGTTCGAGGTGGGCGCAGGCGAGACCCTCGGCCTGGTCGGGGAATCCGGTTGCGGCAAGACCACCACGGGCCGGTTGGTCTCGCGGTTGCTCGAACCCGGCGCCGGGACGATCGAGTACAACGGTCGCGACATCGCGCACCTGAAGGCGAAGGATCTGCGGGCGCTGCGCGGCGAGATCCAGATGATCTTCCAGGACCCGTACGCCTCGCTGAACCCGCGGCACACGGTCGGCTCGATCGTAGCCGCGCCCATGGAGATCAACGGGATCGACCCGCCCGGTGGGCTCCGGGCGAAGGTCCAGGAACTGCTGGAGACCGTCGGGCTGAACCCGGAGCACTACAACCGTTTCCCGCACCAGTTCTCCGGCGGACAGCGGCAACGGATCGGCATCGCCCGGGCGCTCGCGCTGCGCCCCAGCCTGATCGTCGCCGACGAGCCGGTCTCCGCGCTCGACGTCTCGATCCAGGCGCAGATCGTCAATCTGCTCGGCGACCTGCAACGCGATCTGAACCTGGCCTACGTGTTCATCGCGCACGACCTCGCGGTGGTGCGGCACGTCTCGCACCGGGTCGCGGTCATGTACCTGGGCAAGATCGTGGAGATCGCCCCGGCACCGTCGCTCTACGCGGCCCCGCGCCACCCGTACACGAACGCGCTGCTGTCCGCGGTGCCGGAGATCGCCGACGACTCCGACCAGGCACGTCCGGAACGGATCCGGCTGACCGGCGACGTGCCCAGCCCGGTCAACCCGCCGTCGGGATGCCGGTTCCGCACCCGTTGCCCGCAGGCGCAACCGCTGTGCAGCACCGAGGAACCGGTGCTGAGCTCGGCCGGTACGGACCCCGCACACCGGTTCGCTTGTCACTTCCCGATGAACCCGGACCCCGTCGGCAGCTGAGCGACGCGGCCGGACGGGGCCCCTCCGGGGAGAGATCGGATGGGCCCCGCCTGCCGTGGGATTCCCGCGCCGTGGTGCGCGGGGTCGGGGCTGCGCGCCCCTGGTCCTGCTTGCGCTTGCCGGTGTCGGTGAGCCGATTCCTACCGGCGGTGGTGGCGGTGGTGATGGTGGCGGTGATGGCTGCCGCCGTCCCCGACGTCGTTCCAGTCCTCGTCAGGGTCGCCGTAGTCCCCGCCGTGATCGCCGTAGTCCCCGCCGTGGTCGCCGTAGTCACCGCCGCGGTCGCGGTACGGGTCCCCGCCTCGATCGCGCCGTCCACCGTTGTCGGGACCGCCGCCCGTGCCCCGGCCACCGGTGGTGATGGTGAGGGTGGCGCAGGCGGTGCCCGTGCTGCTCGTGCCGGTGGCGTCGGTGACCGTGAGGCAGACCTGGTGGGTGCCGACGGTCAGGCCGGTGGTGCCGATGGTGGCGGACAGGTGTGCGGTCGTGGCCTCGGTGCCCGGGCGGCCGCGCCCGCCGCCGTTGGTGACTGTGACGTTCGGGGGTGTCACCCCGTCGATGGTGTAGCTGGCCGAGGCGATGGTGGAGGTGGTGCTGGTCGCGGTTGCGGTCAGGTGGACCGGGGTGCCGGCGGTGGTGGTGCTGGGGTCCAGGTGGATGTTGGAGATGGCCGGGGCGGTGGCGACCGGGGTGGTGGTGATGGTCAGGGTGGTGCAGTCGGTGCCGGTGCCGGGGCTGCTGGTACCGGTGGCGTCGGTGGCGATGAGGCAGATCGTGTGGCTGCCGACGGTCAGGCCGGTGGTGCTCACGGTGGCGGTCAGGCGTGCGCTGGTCCCGGTGCCGCGGCTGCGGGTCTCCGGGGTGACGGTGAGGGTCTGCGCGGTGCCGCCGTCGATGCTGTAGGTGCCCGAGGCGATGGTCGAGGTGGCGCTGGTCGCGGTTGCGCTCAGGTGGACCGGGGTGCCGGCGGTGGTGGTGCTGGGGTCCAGGTGGACGTGGGAGACGATCGGATCCGTGGCCGCTGCTACCGTCCGGTCGGCCACCGCCGCCTGGCCCCCGTGCCGCTGCCCGACGTTCGACTGCGCCCCGCTCGGCGGCACCGGTGTCGCCGATGCCGCGCTCACGACACCGATCCAGGCGCTCGCCGACAAGGCTGCCGCTACGGCAACCGCTACTCCACGACGGCCCTTGCGGCCCGGACCTGACCGATACATCGATGACCCCCTACGAGATGGCGTTGCTCCGGCAACGAGACAAGCGAAGATCCACTTCGCCGGGGCGCACATTCATGAAGAATCACCCGCACGGAGCAATCGGGAGAACACCGTCGGCCAGGAACGGCTATGGGAGAATTGTCGCTGCACCGGTGGTAGGAAAACCCAACCTGCAAGGAATCTGACTGATCGTCAGTTCAACACTCGGCGGACCGCTCCGGTGCACCGGGGGACTTTCGGCCCATCACCGCAGGGAATTCCTCACCACTGCGAAACCGTCCGCCGGAGTCCAGGGACAACGTTTCCGCGCCCCGTCCGTGGCTTTGCCACGAGGTCATCCGGACAGCGGTCAGTGCCGCGGGTCCTCCGCGAAACGGGCTACCTCAGGTCAGGTAGTGCACGTCGTCGACGTCGACGAAGGCCCGGCGGTGGTTGAAGGAGATCTCCACCAGCTTTCGGTCGCCCGTGACATGGACCCGACGCTCGGGGTGCGCCGCGCTGCCCTGGTAGTCGTCCGACGGGCGGATCGCGTTCGCGACGTATCGCTGCCCGGCCTGGATCCGATACTGCAACGGCACCAGGTCGTCCGGGACGATGTGTGCCGGGAACGCGCTCTTCTCCGGATACGCCGTGCCCCACACCGGGATCGAGTCGCGGCCGTCGCGCGGTGTGATCACCTCGCCGGCAGCGCACAGGCCGATCTTGCGGTCCGGGTCGGCGAACCAGCCCTTGTGCCCGCCGAACCAGATCGCGGTCCAGCCGTCGCGCCGGTCAGCCACGACGAAGCGCTGCCCCACCACTGCCCGCGCCGACCAGTCCCAGGTCTGGGAGGTGCCGGGCAGACCCGCGGTGTGCAGGGCCGGGTCGCTGAGCAGCGAGGAGCTGTCGCTCGGGGAGGTGTGCAGGTAGACGACGTTGCTGGCCTGCGACGGCAGGTCGATGCAGCTGTTGTTGCAGTCGGTCAGCGTGTGGAAGTTGTCCGCGAAGCGGGGCATGACGGCGACGACCTCGGGACCGTCCGAGTCCCGGTTCGGGCACGGGTTGTACAGCGGGGCGCCGAGCAACTTGAAGTAGTAGCCCCAGTCCCAGAAGGGGCCCGGGTCGTAGTGCTGCTTGATCGTGCCCGTCGCTTCCTCGGCCGGGATCTCCTCGTGGCCGATGATGTGCTCGCGATCCAGCGGGACGTTGAACCGGTCGGCGAGGTAGCGGACCAGCTTCGCGGACGACTGGTACTGCGCCTCGGTGTACCAGCGGTGGCCGTGCGCGAGGTAGCCCTCGTGCTCGATCCCGATCGAGTGCATGTTGTACCAGAAGTTGCCGGTGTGCAGCGCGATGTCCTTGGTCGCCACCATCTGGGTGACGTGGCCGTCGAAGGAGCGAATCACGTAGTGCGTTGCGGCACCGATGTTGTTGCTGGACCCGTGGAAGTAGTTGAGGGTGTCGCTGTAGGTCGCCTCGGTGTCGTGGATGACGATGTACTTGATGTCCATGCCGTCCCACGGCCGGTCAGCGGTCTTGTAGCGGCCTTCGGCTGCCTGGAGGAACCGGAATTGGGGAGCCTCCGGGAACTGGGCGCCCTCGTTCGCGGTGAACCACGGTCCGGGTTTCGAGCCCACCGTGGGCCTGGTGACAGCCTGGTGGGCGGCGCCTGCGGCCAGACCCGCGGATCCCAGCACGAATCCCCGCCGCGAAAGCCCCTCACCGGGGATCATCTGGTGACTCGCATTCGTTCTCCAACCCGCGCAGAAACCAGGACATCCACGGCATAGTGGGTCGAATCAGTGTCCGTCCCACCGGACCGAGCGTAGGCGATAAGGAAAGGTCGATGCCAAAACTTTGCTCGGATCACCGCCCGGCGATTCCGTCACGGAACCTGACGTGAGTTCATCCGTCCAGGGCATTACGCCGAATGAGTTCAGCGGTCCTGATACTGCCGATTCTCGCGTGGCTCATGTGGCGGTTTCTGTTGCGACCGTATGGACGGATCCGCACAAACCGCGCCCGCTCGAGGCGCCCGCGCTGGGTAACCCGGTCGACGTCCGGCAGTGGTTGGCGAACATGGAGCTGGCCGACAAGTACGGGCTGTCCGACCAGAACATCTCCCAGACGCAGGTGCTCTACGGCGAACCGGTGCACGTGCTGGAGACCGTCGACGGGTGGTGCCGGATCGCGGTGCCCGGCCAGTCGACGCCCAAGAACGCCCTCGGCTACCCGGGTTGGATGCCGGCCGCGCAACTGAGCGAAGACGCGAGATTTGCTGCTGCGACAACGCAATCGTCGCCGGTGACGGTCACCCGGGCCCCGACGGCTTGGCTGCACGCCGACCCGTCGCTGCGCACCCGGGTGCTGGAGGTCAGCTTCCTGACCCGACTGCCACTCGTGAACCGCACCGACGGTGCCTGGTGCCTCGACACGCCGCACGGCCCGCGCTGGATCGCCGTCGCTGACGTGGCGGCACCCGAGGACCGGATCGGCCGCGCGGCACCCGAGGGCGTGGAACTGGTGGAGATCGCGAAAGAATTCCTCGGCCTGCCCTATCTGTGGGGCGGAAGATCGGGATTCGCTCCGGACTGCTCCGGGCTCACTTCGCTGGTTTATGCGGCGGCCGGAATTGATCTTCCTCGGGACGCTTCCGCGCAGGCCGTCGATGCCGCCGGGATCAAGATCGAAATTGCCGATCTGCGTGCGGGTGATCTTTTGTTCTGGGCCAATGACAAAGGCGCCGGCTCGGTTCATCACGTCGCGATGTGCGTGGACCGGGAGACGATGATCGAGGCGCCGGGCTCGGCCGACCCGGTCCGGATCACGCCCATCCGATTCGATGAGGAGTACTGCGGCGCTCGGCGGTTCCTGCGGGCCTGACCGGCGGCCGACAGCGCGGGGCCGGCCCGACCTCAGCTCTGGCCGGGACGACTGGCCGGCACCGGGCCGTGGTGGCCGGCCCCGCCCTGGCCGGCGCCGCTTTGATTTGCAGAGCGGCGCAACCTGATCGCCAGGTCCTGGCGCGGTCCGGCCACCGTGACCGCCATCGCCTCGGGGTGGTGGCCCGCGGCCCAGGCGGCGAGCACGTAGTCGCCCGGGTCGGCCGGCAGCAGGAAGCCGCCGTCGCCGGTGCTCGCCAACCGAGCCACGACCAGGCCGGCCGCGTCGAGCAACGTCAGCACCGCGCCGACCACGGGCTCGCCGGAGTCGTCGGCGACCTGACCTACCAGCGCGACCCGCCCGGTCGCGGTCGGCGGTGGGGCCGATCCGGCGGGGGCCGGCACAGCCTGTCCGGACGGGGGCTGCGCAAGCGCCGCCTGCACGGCCTCCGGCCGCTTGATCATGCCGAGGACCGCGAGGCCGGCAACCAACCCGACCACGCCGGAGAGCCCGAGGCTGGCCTGCAACCCGGACGCGGCGGCCGAGTGCACCGACTCGGTCAGCACCGGCCGGGCCGCCGAGTCGGCCTGGGCGAGCACCAGTGGCGACTGCCCGCCCGCCACCAGGTGTGCCACCCCGGACGCCCCCGGGACGTCCTTGCCGGAAAGGACGTGCTGGGCCCGGGCGGAGAACATCGTCCCCAGCAGCGCGATGCCGAAGGCGTAGCCCAACTGCTGCACCGTCCGGACCGCGCCGCCGGCCATGCCCGCGCGTTCCAACGGCACCGCGTCCATCGCGGTCACGTTCGAGAACGGGATCGCCAGCCCGGTGCCCACACCTACGAGCAGGTATCCCGGGACCAACGCCGGTCAGGAGGCGCCGCCGTGCACGAATGCGAACCCGAGCAGGCCGCCGGCGCCGATGAGCAGCAGGCCGCCGCCGATCACCTTGCCCGGGTGGGCGCCGTGCAGCCGCCGCCCCGCGGTTGCCGAGGTGACGAAGGTGGCCACCGACAGCGGCAGGCCGGTGAGCCCGGACTGGATCGGGCTGAGGTTCTGCACGGACTGCAGCCAGATCGAGGTGTAGGTCAACGCGGAGAACGCGGCAAAGTTCATCGCCACCGAGGCCAGCAGCACCCCGACGAACGACCGGTTGCGCAACAGGCGCAGGTCGAACATCGCGCGGGGGGAGCGGGCCTGCACGATCAGGAACGCGGCCAGCGCCACCAGCGCCGCCGCGACCAGCCAACCGGTGGAGGCGGAGATCCAGCCGTGGTCGTTCGCCCGGATCATCGCGTAGGTCAGCAGGGCGGCCGCGGCGGTGAACGTGGCCATGCCCGCGAAGTCGATCCGACGCCGCTGCTCCGGGGGATCGTCGCGCAGCACCGCCAGACACAGGGCGATCGCCCCGACGCTGACCGGCAGGTTGACGAAGAAGATCCAGCGCCAGGACACCAGTTCGGTGAGCAGCCCGCCGATGATCGGGCCGATCGCGGCCGAGGCCCCGGCCGTGGCGCCCCACAGGCCGAAGGCGGTGCCGCGGTCGCGCCCGCTGTACGCGTTCGTGATCAGCGCGACCGTGGTGGCGAACATCGCAGCCGCGCCCACACCCTGCACGACCCGCGCCGCGATCAGCATGATTGCGTTCGGCGCAACCCCGCAGGCCAGCGAGGAGACCGCGAACACGGCCAGCCCGGCGATGTACGTCGTGCGGCGGCCGATGATGTCGCCCAACGACCCGGCGCCGAGCACGAGGGCCGCCAGCGCCAGGGCGTACGCGTCCAGCACCCACTGCAGTGCGGAGAACGACGTGTCCAGGTCGCCGGCCATCCGCGGCAACGCGACGTTCACGATCGTGATGTCGACCAGCAGCATGAACGTGCCGAGGCAGACCGCCAGCAGCGGTAGCCACTTGCGCATGGCGCCCCCTCCCGTGCCCCGACCGGCCGCCGACATCCTGCGCCACAACAATGAACCTCGGGTCCGACAATCCCGAGGCCTACCCGGCAACGTTTGCAGGACCGACGCCCGGGTGGCCTGCGCAAACGCGGGCCGGGCGTCCCGCGCGAGCCGAATCGGCGCCGTTCGGTACAGAATGGGTTGTCAACCGGCCGGCGGGTGGGAGCAGGAACCGCATGAGCGATCTCATCGACACGACTGAGATGTATCTGCGCACCATCTACGAGCTCGACGAGGAGGGCGTTACTCCGCTGCGCGCGCGGATCGCCGAGCGGCTCGGGCAGTCCGGTCCCACCGTCTCGCAGACCGTGGCCCGGATGCAGCGCGACGGCCTGGTCACCGTCCAGGGCGACCGGCACCTGGAGCTGACCACCAAGGGCCGCGAGCACGCCACGCGGGTCATGCGCAAGCACCGCTTGGCGGAGTGCCTCCTGGTCCAGGTCATCGGCCTCGAGCCGGCCGACGTGCACGCCGAGGCCTGTCGTTGGGAGCACGTCATGTCCGAGCAGGTCGAGCGCAGACTGCTGGACCTGCTCGAGCACCCCACCCACTCGCCCTACGGCAACCCGATCCCCGGACTGGACGAGCTCGGCGCGGCCGAGGGCGAACAGTTCCGGCAGGGTCTGGAAACACTCGACCGGGTGGCGACCGACGACGGTGTCTCGGTGGTCGTCCGCCGGATCGGCGAGCCGATCCAGGAAGACCTGGCAACGATCCGCGGCATGTGGCGGGCGGGGGTGCGGCCGGGTGGTTCAGTGGTCGCGCGCAGCTCGCACGGCGGAGTGCTGGTCGGCCGCGGCGGGGAGTCCGTCGAGCTGGACCCCGCCGTTGCCTCGCACGTGTTCGTCGAGGTCATCGCCGTCACGCCGGCCGGCTAGCTGGTGAACTTCCGGGCCGAGGTGGTCGCCGCCGGGCGGCGGATGGCCGCGGCCGGACTGATCGCCGGGACGGCCGGCAACCTCAGCGTCCGGGTGCCCGAGGGCCTCGCGATCAGCCCGAGTGGTGTGGACTGCGGCGCGCTGGAACCTGCCTGGATCGGCGTGCACCGGCTCGACGGCACCGCGGTCGACGCGCCTCTGGCACCCTCCTCGGAGCTGCCGTTGCACCTGGCGGTGCACGCGGCGACCGGCTGCGGCGCGCTCGTGCACACCCATTCCGCGGCGGCGGCCGCGGTCTCCTTGTTGGTCGAGGAATTGCCGGGGGTGCACTACTACCTGGCCTCGTTCGGTGCGGCGGTCCGCGTCGTGCCGTACGCCCCGTTCGGCTCGGCGGCGCTGGCGCGGGGCGCCGCGGCCGCGTTGCACGACTCCTCGGCGGCCTTGCTGGCCAACCACGGCGCGGTGGTCACCGGCCCCGACCTGGCCTCCGCGGTCGAGGCCGCGGTGACGTTGGAGTGGCTGTGCGACGTGTGGCTGCGCGCCGCGGCGGTCGGGCGCCCGCGGCTGCTCGACGCGGAACAGTTGGCCGCCTCGAGGCGCGCGCTGGCCGAACATCGGGCCGCTCGACCGCAGGTGGGCGACGCCGAGCCGGGCAGTTCCGGCGAGTCCGAGAAGTCCCGTTCCACGCACCCGTAATCTTGATCTTGTGCTGATGCTGAAGTCGCTCCGTCGTCCGTCCGTGCTCCGCTACGCCGCCGTCCCGGCAGTGGTGCTGTTGCTGACCGGGTGCGGGAGCAAGTCCGACCCGCTGGCCGGTGCCGGCACCCCGGCGCAGCCGTCGTCGGCGCCGTCGCCGTCGAGCACGAGCAGCGGCGGACCCAGCTCGTCGCCCACGCCGACGGCCGCTGTGGCCGCGCCACCGTCCGCCGCGAAGTCGCACAGCGCCGACGGTGCGATCGCGTTCACCAAGTACTACTTCGAGACGTTGGTGAACTCCGCCTTCAGCACCGGCAACGTGCAGCCGCTGGCCCTGGCCAGCGACCCGAACTGCACGGTCTGCCGAGCCACGATCGGCGACGCCGCCTACTTCACCGTTACCGGCACCCGCGGCACGGGCGGGACCGTCTCGGTGTCCTCGTTGCGGGTGATGAGCTCGGCCAACAGCCTCACGTCGATCCTGCTCTCGTACACCTCGACCAAGTTGTCGGAGGTGAACACCGACGGCTCCACCGCATTCACCGCGCCCGGTGTCACCAACGCCGAGGTCGAGGTCCAGGTCACCTGGGACAGCAGCACCAAGGCGTGGCGGATGCGAGAGATCGTCAACAACCCGTCCGCCCCGCCGCCCAGCTCGTCGACCAGTTCGCCGAGCTCCACCCCGGCGCCCTGACCGGTTCCGACGCATCCCGGCCGACTGCGTAGACTCGGATCCGCGCGAGCAAGCCAACTGAATCTGCCGAAACGGGCGTCCCGGATCCTTCCTGGTACGCCTCAACCCGTGCGGGAGAGTCCCCGAGTTCGTGGGGCGCCGAAGGAGCAACTCCTCCCCGGAATCTCTCAGGCACCGCTACCGCCGGGCCAGGCAACTCTGGAAAGCAGCGACGGCGACGTCGCTCACCGATGGTGCAAGCCGGCGGCCCCGGCGAAGCTCTCAGGTACAAATGACAGAGGGGGAGGGCCACCGTAGTCCCAGGCCGATCACGGCCCGGCCGTCGGACGGAGCCCCTATGTCCTCGCAGTCCCCGAACGCTTTGGGTGAGTTCGTCGGCCGCCACGTCGGACCGGACGCCGACGAGCAGGCCCGAATGCTCGCCGCGATCGGCCAACCCTCGCTGGAGGCATTGGCGATAGCCGCGGTCCCCGACTCGATCCGGCTGCCGGCCGACACCCGACTCGCGGTCCCGGACGCGCTGACCGAGTTCGAGGTGCTGGCCGCTCTCCGGGAGCTCGCCCGCGCCAACACCGTGCGATCATCGATGATCGGGCTGGGGTACGCCGAGACCGTCACCCCGGGCGTGATCCTGCGCAAGGTGCTGGAGAACCCCGGCTGGTACACCGCCTACACGCCCTACCAACCGGAGATCTCCCAGGGCCGGCTCGAGGCGCTGCTGAACTTCCAGACGATGGTCGCCGACCTGACGGGGTTGGCGATCGCGAACGCGTCCCTGCTCGACGAGTCCACCGCCGTGGCCGAGGCGGTCACGCTGATGCGCCGGTCGGTACGCGGGATCCCGGACGGGCGGGTCGTGCTCGACGCCCAGTGCCTGCCGCAGACCGTCGCCGTGGTGCGCACCCGGTGCGAGGCGCTCAGGATCGACGTCCAGGTGGCCGACCTGACCGGCGGGCTGCCGGACGGCGCGGTGTTCGGGGTGGTCGTGCAGTACCCGGGCGCCTCCGGGGTTCTGCACTCCCGGGAGCACTACGCCGGGCTGGTCGCTGCGGCACACGAGCGCGGCGCGTTGGTGACGGCGGCCGCGGACCTGCTGGCCACCACACTGGTGCAGGGCCCGGGTGAGTGGGGCGCCGACGTGGCGGTCGGATCCACCCAGCGGTTCGGCGTCCCGATGGGCTTCGGCGGCCCGCACGCCGGCTACATCGCCGTCCGGGCGGGGCTGGAGCGGGCGCTGCCGGGCCGGCTGGTGGGGATGTCGGTCGACGCCGAGGGGCGGCCCGCGTACCGGTTGGCTCTGCAGACCCGGGAGCAGCACATCCGTCGGGAGAAGGCCACCAGCAACATCTGCACGGCGCAGGTCCTGTTGGCGGTGATGGCCTCCATGTACGCCGTCTACCACGGGCCCGACGGGCTGCGCGCGATCGCCGGCCGGGTGCACGGGCACGCCGCGGAGTTGGCCGCGGCGCTACGGGCCGGCGGCGTCGAGGTCGTGCACGACACCTTCTTCGACACGGTGCTGGCCCGCGTGCCGGGGCAGGCCGAGCAGGTTCTGGCCGCGGCCCGCGAGCGCGGCATCAACCTCGGCGCCGACGGCCCGGACCGCGTCCGGATCGCCTGCGCCGAGACCACCACCGACCGCATCGTCGCCGACGTCCTGGCCGCTTTCGGCCTTACGACATCTGCGGACGACGTCCGCAACGCGTTGCCCGCGGATCTGCACCGGGGCAGTGATTTCCTCACCGCGCCGGTGTTCCGGACCCACCACAGCGAGACCGAGATGCTGCGCTACGTCATGCGGCTGGCGGGGCGCGACTACGCGCTGGACCGCGGCATGATCCCGCTTGGCTCCTGCACGATGAAGCTGAACGCCACCACCGAGATGGAGTCGGTGACCTGGCCGGAGTTCGCCGGGCTGCACCCGTTCGCGCCGGCGCAGGACCGGGTCGGCTACCTGGAACTGATCCGCGACCTGGAGGGCTGGTTGGCCGAGCTCACCGGATACGACCGGGTCTCGCTGCAGCCGAACGCCGGGTCGGCCGGGGAACTGGCCGGGCTGCTGGCGATCCGCGCCTTCCACAAGGCGAACGGCGCCGCCGAGCGCGACGTCTGCCTGATCCCGTCATCCGCGCACGGCACCAACGCCGCGTCCGCCGTGATGGCCGGGATGCGGGTCGTGGTCGTCGGATGCGACACCGAGTCCGGCGACGTCGACCTGGCTGACCTGCGTGCCAAGCTCACAGAGCACGCCGGCCGGCTGGCGGCGATCATGCTGACCTACCCCTCGACCCACGGGGTGTTCGAGGCGGGCATCACCGAGGTCTGCGACCTGGTGCACGCCGCCGGTGGGCAGGTCTACATCGACGGCGCGAACTTCAACGCGCTGCTGGGCCTGGCGAAGCCGGGTCGGTTCGGCGGCGACGTCAGCCACCTGAACCTGCACAAGACGTTCTGCATCCCGCACGGCGGCGGCGGTCCGGGCATCGGCCCGGTCGCGGTCCGCGCGCACCTGGCGCCGTACCTGCCCAACCACCCGTTGTCGACCGACGCCGGTCCGGCCACCGGCGTCGGCCCGATCTCCGGCGCCCCGTTCGGCAGTGCCGGGATCCTGCCGATCCCGTGGGCCTACATCCGGCTGATGGGTGGCGAGGGCCTGCGGCACGCCACGTTGGTCGCGATTCTCACCGCGAACTACACCGCCGCTCGACTGGGCGAGCACTTCCCGGTGCTCTACACCGGAGGCACCGGCCTGGTGGCGCACGAGTGCATCATCGACCTGCGCCCGATCACCAAGCGCACCGGCGTGACCGTCGAGGACGTCGCGAAACGCCTGATCGACTACGGGTTCCACGCCCCGACGATGTCGTTCCCGGTGGCTGGGACGCTGATGGTCGAGCCGACCGAGAGCGAGGACCTGGCAGAGATCGACCGCTTCTGCGACGCGATGATCGCGATCGCCGGCGAGATCGAGCGGGTCGCCGCGGGGGAATGGCCGGCCGAGGACAACCCGCTGCGCAACGCCCCGCACACCGCCGCGACGTTGGCGGTCGAGAAGTGGGAGCACCCGTACTCGCGCGCCGAGGCGGTCTTCCCGCCCGGGGTCTCGCAGGTCGACAAGTACTGGCCGCCGGTCTCCCGCATCGACGGGGCCTACGGCGACCGGCACCTGATCTGCTCCTGCCCCTCGCTCGAGGACCTCGCCGCCGAGTCCTGACCCAGGCCCTCCGCATCTTCTGCGCCTGTCCGCGCCCTTCGGGGCGTCGCAAGGGCGCGGACACGCGCAGAAGATGAGGTTCCGGAGGCGTCGGTCGGTGACCGCGCATCGCCGTATCCTGCTTCGCGTGCTCGGGCGGGTGGTCGCGGTCGGTCTGGCCGCGGTCGTGCTCGGCGCCTGCGGCTCGAGTTCCGGGGCGGATGCGCCCGCGGCGGCGCCGTTGCCGGACGACTTGCTCCCGTTGCTGAAGGGCCAGGTCGACTGCGGCGGACAGAAGCTCCTTCTGGTACGCCAGCACTTCTTCGACTTCACCGGGGACGGCGTCCCCGACGCGATCGTCGCGGTCCGGTGCGACGAGGGCATGGGCAGCCCGCCGTCGGCCGTGTTCGCGATCGCGGCGGGTACCGCCGGGCCACGGGTCGCCGGCGAGTTGCTCAAGCCGACCGCGGGCGAGGTCGTCTCCGACCTCGACGGGGCCGGCAGCCAGGCGATCGTCACCACGTTCGCGTTCGGCCCGACCGCGCCGCGATGCTGCCCCGACCTGCAGGTCGTGCACCGCTACGAGTGGAACGGCACAGCCTTCGACGCCGGGACCGGGGTGGCCACCCCCTTGCCGAGCGCGGGTCCCGACGACGGGTGAGCGGCTAGGTTGGTCGCCATGTCGACGGACACCGAACTCGACGCCTACCGCAAGGTCGTCGCGAATTTCGTGGACCACGAGGTCACGCCGCACGCGATCGCCTGGGACAAGGCCGAGAAGATGGACCGCGGGATCGTGGCCAAGCTGGGCGCGATCGGTGCCCTTGGCCTGACGATCCCGGAGGCCGACGGTGGCTCCGGCGGGGACTACCCGGTCTACGCGGCGATGATGGAGGAACTGGGCCGCGGCGACTCGTGCGTGCGCGGCATCGTCTCGGTCAGCCTCGGGCTGGTCGGGAAAACCCTTTATCGTTTCGGGACGCAGGAGCAGCGCGCGCAGTGGCTGCCCGGTCTGTGCGCAGGGGAGAACCTCGGCTGCTTCGGGCTGACCGAGCCCGACAGTGGATCTGACCCGTCGTCACTTCGTACCAAGGCCGTGCCCGACGGCGACGACTGGCTGATCACCGGCGAGAAGGTCTTCATCACCAACGGAACCTGGGCCGACATGGTGCTGGTATTCGCCCGGACCGGCGAGGCGGGTGCCAAGGGCATCAGCGCGTTCCTGGTGCCGACAGAGTCCGACGGCTTCAGCGCCGTCGCCGTGCTGGGGAAGCTCGGGCTGCGCAGCCAGTCCACCGGAAATCTGACGCTGGATCAGGTTCGCGTCCCGGACAGCGCGCGCCTGGGCGAACTCGGAAATGGTTTCCGGATCGCGATGAGTGCGCTCGACGGCGGGCGCCTGTCGGTGGCCGCCGGTTGCGTCGGCCTGGCGCGTGGTTGCCTGGACGTGGCCGTCGCCTACGCCAAGCAGCGCGAGCAGTTCGGCCGAAGCATCGCCGAGTTCCAACTGGTCCAGCAGTTGCTGGCCGACATCGCCGTGGAGACCGACGCGGCCCGCTGCCTGGTGCGGCACACCGCGACGCTGCTCGACGCCGGGTCGCCGGAGGCCGGGCTGTCGGCGTCCAAGGCGAAACTGTTCGCCTCCGAGGTCGCAGTGCGCGCCTCGAACAACGCCCTGCAGGTGTTCGGCGGCCACGGCTATGTCGATGACCACCCGATCGGCAAGTACCTGCGCGACGCGCGCGCGATGACGCTGTACGAAGGAACCTCACAGATCCAGCGGTTGATCATCGGCCGCGCGCTGACCGGGGTGAGCGCGTTCACCTGAGCCCCAACCAACTCCCGACTTCTGCTGCCTGTCCCACGTATCGGCGCGTCCGGATAGGTGGGACAGGCAGCACAAGTGCGGGGTCGGGTACGTTGCTGCGCGTGCAGGGGGCCGATTGGGACGCGCGGTACGCGGCAGAACCGACGTTATGGGGCGCGGAGCCGAACCGCTTCGTCCGGGAACGGGTGGCCGGCTCGGAGCCGGGCCGCGCGGTCGACCTGGCCTGCGGGAACGGACGCAACGCGCTATGGCTGGCCCGGCGCGGCTGGCAGGTCGCCGGGGTCGACATCTCCGGTGTCGCGCTGGAACAGGCCACGAAACGGTCGGCCGAACTCGGATCGCCGGTCGTTTGGGAGCAGGCTGACGCGCGGTCTTGGGCCCCGCCCCAGCCGGTCGACCTGATTCTGGTCGCCTACCTGCACCTGCCGGTGACGGAGCTGATCGCGGTGCTGTCCGCCGCCGGTGAGCATCTGACCCCGACCGGACGACTGCTCTACATCGGGCACTCCCGCACCAACCTCACCCACGGCTTCGGCGGCCCGTCCGACCCGGGCGTGCTGGCCGAGATCGCCGACCTGGCCGCGGCGGCGGCCGGGCTCGCGGTCCGGGAGTTGGCGCACCTGTTCCGCCCGACCGAGCAGGGCGACGCGATCGACATCGTGCTGGACGCCACGCCCTGGCCGCCGCCGAGTGCTGCCGAGGTCGTCGAGAAACATCCGGGTGGGGCTCGGGTGGCACGTCGATGAGTCGGGGCACGTTGGTGGTCACCGGCGGAGGCCGGGGGATCGGCGCGGCCACCGCGCTGCTGGCTGCCGCCGACGACTGGGACCTGTGTCTGGCATTTCGACGCGATGTCGCGGCGGCCGAGGCGGTCGCCGCGCAGTGCGCGGACTTCGGCGCGGAAGTGACGCTGGCGAAGGTCGACGTGGCGATGGAGACCGACGTGCTCGAGTTGTTCGAGCAGGCGGCCGAACTCGGCCCGGTGCGCGGTTTGGTCAACAACGCCGGGGTCGTCTCGCCGCTGCGACCGGTGGCCGAGTTGGAGTCCGACGAACTCGAGGAGGTCTTCGGCGTCAACGTGTTCGGCACGATCCTGTGCGCCCGCGAGGCGGTGCGGCTCATGCTCTCCGACGGCGCCGGGGGAGCGATCGTGAACGTGTCGTCGCGCGCGGCCGTGCTCGGGGGCGCGGGGCGGTACGTCGACTACGCGGCCTCCAAGGCCGCGGTCGACGCATTCACCGTCGGGCTGTCGCAGGAAGTCGCGGCGTCCGGCATCCGGGTGAACTGTGTCCGCCCCGGAATCATCGACACCGGCATCCACCCCGACGGTCCGGACGCAGCAGCGCAGCGGGTCGAGTCGATCCCACTGCGCCGCCTGGGCAGCCCGGATGAGGTAGCTGCCGCAATCGTCTGGTTGCTGTCGCCGGCCGCTTCGTACATCACCGGTGCGGTGCTGGATGTGGGCGGCGGGCGTTGAACCGCGGCGCCGCCCCGCCCGGGGATTACCGCGGGTCGTCGAGCAGACCCGGCGGGATGTACATCTGCTTGCCCTGGTGGTCGAAGTTGTTGCAGTTGCGGTTGCCGCCGCTCTCGTCGCGGGAGATCTCGCCGTCGCGGAAGCCAGGCGCCCGGTAGCGGTCGCTGTCGCGACGGTCGCGGTCGGAGGCGAAGCCCGAGCGCTGGTCACTGTCGCGACGGTCGTCGCGGTTGCCCATGTGGTCGTCGCTGTCGCGACGGTCGTCGCGGTTGCCCATGTGGTCGTCGCCGTCGCGACGGTCGTCGCGGTTGCCCATGCGGTCATCACCGTCGCGACGGTCGTCGCGGTTGCCGACCTGGTCGCCGTCGCGGTCGTCGCGGGGCTCGGCGGTGGTGTGGAAGCCGCCCGGACGGTGCCGGTTGTGCCCGTCGAACGGGGCGCCGAACGCCTGGTCCGAGTGGTCGAAGTTGCCGCAGTTGCGGTCGTGGTGGCTGGCGGCGCTCGCCGCGGACGGGACGGCCAGCGCGAGCGCAGTGGCGAGGCCGACGAGCGAGGCGACCGTGGTCACCGATTTGCGGGCGCGGCTGGACTTGCGGTCCATGACGACTCCAAGACGAATCCGGGGGGTATCGGGTGCTTTCGCGAGAGTCTGACCGGATTGATCGCCCCGCCCACAGTGGCGCGACCCGAACGGGTGACGCCGCCTGCCTCAGAACAGGCTGACCTCCGTCCCGGCAGTCTTAGCCTCGAGGTCCAGCAGGAGTTGCTTGCGGTCGGTCCCGCCGCCGTATCCGGTCAGGCTGCCGCCGGAGCCGACCACCCGGTGGCACGGCACGATGATCGAGATCGGATTGCGGCCGTTGGCCAGGCCGACCGCCCGGAACGCCGTCGGCTGCCCGATCCGCTGGGCCAGTTCGGCGTAGGAAATCGTCTCCCCGTAAGGGATCTCGCGCAGTTCCGCCCAAACCTTCCGTTGGAACTCGGTGCCGGCCGCCTCGTCCAGCGGGACGTCGAACTCCTGCCGCTCCCCGGCGAAGTACTCCGCCAACTGATCCGCGGCGCGGGACAGCACGTCGTCGACCGGCGGGTCGACCTCGGGCCCGAACCGCCCCGGATCCGGCATGTGGCGATGGTCGGTCATGTAGATACAGCTCAGCGCCGCACCGTCGGCGACCAAGGTGAGAGGCCCGATCGGTGACTCGACGACGACGTGTCGGCGGATGGTGTCCACTGCTTCTCCTCTAGCTGACGCGAAGTCAGATCGCTGCGCTGTCGGGGATCCGGTTGACGGCATGTTTCCTTCGGTCAACAGGCTTCAATCGGCTCGGGATCGCGAGGAACCCGGCGCCCGCGAGCCAACTCCAGTGCAAGACTCACCTCGCGCTCCGCTCGCCTCAATTGCCTGTGCGTGCCGCTCGCCCACAGATACTGCACGGCGTAGGACCGCCACGGGGCCCACGCGCGCGATCTGTGGACAAAGGCGGCCTGTGGACGGGGCAGCCCCAGTGCGTCCGCCGCCTGTCGCACCCCGAGGTCGGTCGCCGGGAACGCGTCGGGGTCGCCCAGCGCCCGCATCGCGATCACCTCGGTGGTCCACGGCCCGATACCGGGCAGTTCGGCCAACCCGGCCCGGGCCGCCGCCTGATCCGCGCCGGGGCCGACGTCGAGCGCCCCCGACCGCAGGGCCGCCAGCAGGCCCAGCAGGGTGGTCCGCCGGCTCGCGGGCATCGCCAAGGTCTCCGGGCGGATGGCGGACAACGACTCGACGCTCGGGAACAGGTGCGTCAGCCCGCCGTCCGGGTCGTCCACCGGGGTGCCGTGCGCCAGCACCAGACGGGCCGCGTGGGTTCGCGCCGCGGCGGTCGAAACCTGCTGGCCGAGCACCGCACGGACCGCGAACTCCGCGCCGTCGACGGTGCGTGGCACTCGCCGGCCCGGCGCTCGCGCCACTTCGGTGGCCAGGGCCGGGTCGGCGCCGAGCACCTCGTCGACCGCGGTCGGGTCGGCGTCGAGGTCAAGCATCCGCCGACACCGCGCAATGGCCACCGGCAGGTCCCGCAGGTCGGTCAGCCGCAGTCGCGCGGCGACGAAACCGCTCGCGAGCGAGGTCGGCGGCGGTCGCAGCGACACGATCCCCGGTCCGTGCGGAAGGTCGAGGGTGCGCCGGTAGCAACCGTCGCGCCACTCCTCGACCCCGGGTACACCGGTGGCGATCAGGTGTCCGAACAGGTTGTCCGGGAACATCGGGCCGCGGTAGGCCAACCGAACGTCGAGCACGCCGTCCGGGGAGCCCGCACCGGTACGCCGGGCCGCGGCCCGCAAGGTCGTCGGCGAGGTCGCGAAAACCTCGGTCACGGCGGTGTTGAACGCCCGGATGCTGCCGAACCCGGCAGCCGCGGCCACCTCGGTCATGGTCAGGTCGGTGGTCTCGATCAGCAGTCGCGCCGTCTGCGCCCGGTGCGCCCGGGCGATCGCCAACGGCCCGGCCCCCAACTCGTCCTGCATGAGCCGCTGCACCTGCCGCAGGCTGTACCCGAGTCGGGCGGCCAGGCCCGGCGCGCCCTCGCGGTCGAGCACGCCGTCGCCGATCAACCGCATCGCCCGGGCCACCACGTCGGCCCGGGTGTCCCACTCCGGCGAGCCCGGGCTGGCGTCCGGCCGGCACCGCTTGCAGGCCCGGTAGCCCGCCGCCTGCGCGGCGGCGGCGCTCGGGTGGAAGGTCAGGTTGCCGGCCTTCGGGTTCGCCGGGCACGACGGCCGACAGTAGATGCCGGTGGTCCGGACCCCGACGAAGAACCAGCCGTCGAAGCGCGGATCCTTCGCGGCAACCGCCCGCAGGCAGGCCTCCCTTTGCTGGTGCATGCAGACCAGCCTGCCTCGCTGACGGCGGTACCGTCCAGCTGAAAAACGACATCAGGCTCGGCGGGCCTGACGCTGCGTCAGAAACGCTTGAGGTCCGTAGGCGCCAGCAGGTCGGCAGTCAGCGCGGCGATGTCGGCAGCCCCGCACAACGCCATCGCCCGGGCCAGTTCGTCGACGAAGCCGTCCAGCACCGCCTGCACCCCGGGGGCCCCGCCGGTGGCCAGGCCCCAGATCACCGGCCGCCCGAGCAGGACTGCACGCGCACCGGCCGCGAGCGCCTTGAGCACGTCGGTGCCGCCGCGGATCCCGCCGTCGACGTAGACCTCGGCGCGGTCGCCGACCGCGTCGAGCACCTCCGGCAGCGCCTCGGCGGTGGCGATCGCCCCGTCCAACTGCCGCCCGCCGTGGTTGGAGACGACGACCGCGGCCGCGCCGGCAGCGACGGCGGCCGCGGCGTCGTCGCCCCGCAGCACGCCCTTCACCACCACCGGCAGGCCGGAGATCTCGGCCAGCCAACCGATGTCGTCGAAGGTGATCGCGGCGGTGAAGTCCTGGCGGACGTGGGCGGCCAATGCCGACCCGCCCATCGGCATGTCCGGGTGGGTGATCCCGAGGTTGGCCAGGCTCAGGCCCGGCGGCAACGTGAAGCCGTTGCGTTCGTCGCGCCGCCGCAGCCCGGCCACCGGCAGGTCGACGGTGAGCACCAGCGCCCGGTAGTCGGCCGCGACCGCTCGAGCGACCAGTTCGGCGCTGACGCTCCGATCGCGCTGGAGGTACATCTGCATCCACCGCACCCCGTCGGGGGCGGCGGTCGCGACGTCCTCCAGTCGGGTCGTGGCCAAGGTCGAGACGATCAGCAGGGTGCCGGCGGCTGCAGTGCCGCGAGCGGTCGCCCGCTCACCCTCGTCGTGCGCCAGTCGCTGGTAGGCGGTCGGGGCGACCAGGACCGGAGCCGTCACCGCCGTGCCCAGCACGGTGGTCGCCGTGTCGATCGCGCTGACGTCGCGCAACACCCGCGGCCGTAACCGGATACGCCGCCAGGCCGCGACGTTCTCGGCCAGCGTGATCTCGTCGTCGGCCCCGCCCGCGTAGTAGTCGTAGGCGAGTTGGGTCAGCTGTTCTCGGGCGCTTGCCTCGAGTGCGTCGCAGTCCACGGGTCAATGATCACGCGCTGCCCAGGCCGTGTGCCTGCAGCCAGGCCGCCATCTTGTCGCGGAAGGCACCGGCGGTGTGTCCCAGCGTGATTGCGTGGCCGGTGTCGGGCAGCGTGACGCCGGTGGCGTCCGGACTGCCGCTGAACAGCTTCGCCTGCTGCTCGGGCTGGGCGAAGAACGCGTCGTTCGCACCGGTGATCACCAGGACCGGCACCTTGACCTCGCGCAGTTTCTGGAGGTCGGCCTGGATCCCCGCCGGAGCGTTGGCGAGGTCGCCACACGCGTCCTCCGGGCGGTGCGCGGAGACGTCGGCGACGATCGCCGGGTCGGCGTCGTGGAAGAAATCTGCCGCGGCCTCGGCGTCGGTGCCCTCGATGAACGCGTACCCGTCGCCGGAACCGGAGCACCGCACCTGCTGTTCCCCGACCGCCGCCGGCACGCGCGGGGTGACGAACTCACCCGATGCCACCACGACCAGCGCCGCGATGTCGTTGTACGAGTACGCCTCGGCCTGCGCGATGAAGCCTGCGGCCGAGTGTCCGGCCAGGGCGAGCTTGTCGATGCGTGGTGCGTTCCCGCCTCCGCCTGCTTGGTAGGCACCGCTGCGCAGTTCGGTGATGATCTGGTGGGCCACGTCGGCCTCGCTGCCGAAGCACAGGTCGTTGCCGTCCGGCTTGCCGCTGCCCGGGTACCCGAGGCGGGCGATCGTCACCGAGACCAGGCCGCGTCCGGCGAGGTCGGCGGCGTAGTCGTAGCCGGGGACCTTCGAGTAGCGCCACATGCTCTCGTCGACCGCGTCGCCGTGCAGGTACAGGGTCGCGGCGGGGATCCGTCCGCCCCGGATGAGCGCCGCGGGTCCGGCGATGTGCCCGACCACGTCGTAGGCCTTGTCGTCGGAGACGCAGTCGACGTCAGAGGTGTTGGTGTTGTGGACGCGGAAGGCGATCGGCAGCGACGTGACGCCGGTCGGGGCGGCCTCTGCCCGCTCGACTAACGCCGGTGTCGCCGCGGCGATCACCAGTGCGGCCAGGCCAGTCATGCGGATGCTGCGGTGCGTTCTCATCTGGGCCTCGCAAACGCGGTCGGGAGACAGGCTTACACCCTAAGTCGGATGTGTCCGACCTGCGAGCTGTGCCCTAGAGCAGCGAAGCGGTCCACCCGTTGTCGACGACGAAGTCCGAACCGGTGGTGAACTTCGAGGAGTCACTGGCCAGGTAGACGGCCAACGGCGTGATGTCGCCGACCTCGCCCATCCGGACCTGCTTCTGCTCGATCAGCGGAATGAAGTCGCCGCCCAGCGCGGCGCTGAACGTCGGGATGTTCTCGTTGACCAGGTCGGTGCCGATAAACGTCGGCAGCAACGCGTTGACCCGAACGCCGTGGGCCCGGAACTCGGTGGCCGCGGTCTTGGTCAGGTTCACCACGGCGGCCTTGGTCGCGGCGTAGGAGCCGATCAGTGGGGAGCCGCGCAGCGCGGTGATCGAGCCGAGGACCACGATCGAGCCGCCGCCGGCGGCGGCCATCGCCAGCGCGGATTCCCGCACGGTCAGGAACACCCCGTCGAGGTTGACCGAGGTCACCGCCCGCCACTCCGCGAGCGAGGTCTCCGCCAGCGGCTTCACGATCGCAATGCCGGCGTTGGCCACACTGACGTCCACGCGGCCGTGCCGCTCCACCGTGCCGCGGATGAGCGCCTGCACCGCGGCCTCGTCGCGCACGTCGCAGGCGACTGCCTCGGCCCGGCTCAACGTGGCGGCGACCTCCTTGGCCGCGCCTTCGTCGATGTCGGAGACCACCACGATCGCGCCCTCGGCGTCGAACGCCTCGGCGATCGCGCGGCCGATTCCGCGGCCTGCTCCGGTGATCACGGCAACGCGGTCGGCAAGCTGTCCGGTCACGGAGGCCTCCTATTTGTGGGACGGGAACGTCGGGTTCACCCTAAGCCGCGGTTCAGCGTTCGGCCATGACCTCTACGTGGATGTGGGCGGCCAGCTCGGCCCCCAGTTCGATCGTCTCGCCGGATCGCCCGACCAGGACCCGGCCGGAGTCGGGCCGGCAGGCGACGATCTCGCCCGGCCGGATGCGGGCTCGCCACAGGTCGCGCATGAGGTCGTGGTCGGCCTGCAGCGGTTCGTCGATGCGGTGCACGAGAACCTCGACCTCCGCTCCGGTCACCTGGTGCAGGGGCTGGATCAGGGCTTCCGCGGGCACGGTCGGGCCGTCGCCGAGCTCGTCGAGACCGGGGATCGGGTTGCCGTAGGGGGAGTGGGTGGGGTGGCCGAGAATCTCGAGCAGCCGGCGTTCGACGGTCTCGGAGATCACGTGCTCCCATCGGCAGGCCTCCTCGTGCACCTCCCCGGGGTCCATCCCGATCACGTGAACCAGCAGGCATTCGGGCAGCCGGTGCTTGCGCATCACCCGGACCGCGAGGGAGCGGCCCTTGCGGGTCAGCTCGAGGTGGCGGTCGTCCTCGATCCGGACCAGGCCGGCGCGTTCCATCCGCGCGACCGTTCCGGCGACGGTCGGTCCGGCTTGGCCGAGCCGCTCCGCCAGGCGCGCCCGGAGCGGTCGGGCCCCCTCCTCCTCGATCTCGAGGATCGTGCGCAGGTACATCTCCTGGGCGTCGATCAGGCCCTTCACACGACACCGCCTTATGGCACCTATGGTTAGGTAAGGCTAACCTATAGCGGCGTCGAACGGCTGGTGGGGTGAACAAGTGGGGCCCGGCCGAATCGGCCGGGCCCCACTTCAGATCTGACGCCACGTCAGAAGCCGGTTCAGGTAGGAAGATCGATCCTCACTTGTCCGTGTGGATGACGCCCTGATCCGCGAGCTCCCAACCGTTCGGGGACCCGTCCGGCTTCGAGGTGGTGTTCGTGCTCGTGTACTTGTACATGAACTCCCGGCCCTGGGCGTCGTCGGCGCTCCAGGTCTGGCTGTCGTAGGACCCGCCACGTTCGACGGGGGAGTAGCTGAACTTCTGGTCCATGTCCGAGTCGGTGTTCCAGACCTGACCGTTGCCCAGCGCGGCCATCAACCGCGACCGAGTGAGGTTCGGGCCGACCTCGCGGGCAGCCTCGGCGAACATGTTCACCCCGACATAAGCCGCCTGGACGATGTGGTGGGTGAACCCGACGTTGGTCTTCGAGTACCGCTCCATGACCGCCATGAAGTCCGCGCCCCAGAGCCGGTAGGTGGTGTTCACCCAATAGCGGCCGACGGGCCAATTCCCGATGAACGAACCGACGGCCTCGCCGGCCAAGTGGTTGCCGGAGACGCCCTTGGGTGGGTAGTAGCCCTGCTGGGCGGCCTCGATCATGAACTTGATCACGGTCGCCGGGTTGATCACGTAATGGATGATGTGGTCCGGGTTGGCCGCCCGGAAGGCCAGCACGTAGGCGGCCATCGAGGTCTCGGAGATCGCCACGTCGACCTTCTTGACCATCTTGGCGCCGGAGGCGTCGAGGATGTGCTGGACCTGCGAGCAGGCCAACTGCATCTCCGGGCTGGTCAGGCAGAGCAGACCGTAGGTCTTCGGGTGGACGACGTTGCGCACCCAGTTCGCGCCGGCCATGGCCTCGTGGATCATCGACATGTGCGTCGGGAACATGAACGGGTCCTGCCACTCGGTCTGGGAGTAGGCCCAGGACCCGACGTAGGGCAACCCGTACAGGTGCAGGTCGTCGTGCATCGACGCGGTGGCCCAGTCCTGGGCCGTGATCAGCGAGAAGATCCCGTCCTGGCCGACCAACTTCTTCAGGCACGACTTCGCGCGCGACACCTCACCGGCGCCGTCGTCGCAGTCGACCAGTGACAGCCGACGGCCGAGCACGCCCCCGCGGTCGTCGATCGAGGCGATCGTGGCCAATGCCCCGCGGTACACCGGTTCGGTGACCACGTTGGCCAGCGCCATGCCGTGCATGTTGATCGAACCGAGCTTGATCTCGTTCTTGGTGACCCCGGTGTCCGTGGCGCCGTTCATCTTGTCGTAGCGGCTCTGGTTGTCCTGCTGCTGGGAGGCGGCCTCCGGCTTGAGCGCGACCTGCGCCTTGACGCCGGTCGACGCCGGCGCGGCCTGCGTCGCCGCCGGTTGCGTCTTGGCCGCGGCGACCTCTGCCCGGGCCGCAGCGAGTGCCGCGTGCAGGGACTTCTGGCTCGCTGTCTCCAAGGCCGGGTCCTTGCCCGGTGCCGCGTGCGAGTCGAGGTAGGCAGCGACGGCGGCGACGAGCTTGGCGGTGTTGTCGGCGCTCGGTCCCGCGGGCGCGGGTGGCGCAGTGGGCTGCTCCGGATGCGCCACGATGACGGTCCGGGTGGGACCGCAGGCCGCGGCCAGCAGGACGACCCCCGCTGTCAGCGGGATGGCCACGACCAACTTGCGGCGGTCAGAAAACGGTTTCATCTTGCGACGCCTCCCCGCGCTCATGCTTACGTTCACAAGTAGATCACCGCTCGGTTCCCAGGCGGCGCAAGCCGAACCGGGGCCGGAGCAAGATCGGTAAAGCACGAGTGGGCCCAGCCGATGCGGCGGGACCCACTCGGTTTGTGACACTGCATCACTTGTCTGTGTTCCCTGCGGTCAACAGACTACGATCGCCTCGGAAGAGCCGAACGGCTCGCAGGCTCGCTGTTCGCTCTTCGCTCGGCTCACTTGTCTGTGCGGATCACACCCTGGTCGGCCAGATCCCAGCCCGACGGCGAACCGTCCGGCTTGGAGGTGGTGTTCGGGTCGGTGTACTTGTACATGAATTCCCGGCCCTGCGCCCCGTCGTGGCTCCACGTCTGGTCGTCGAAGGAGCCGCCGCGCTCGGCGGGGGTGTAGCTGAACTGCTGGTCCATCGCCGAGTCGGTCTTCCAGACCTGCCCGTTGCCCAGCGCCGCCATCAACCGCTGCCGGGTCAGGTTCGGGCCGACCTCGCGGGCAGCCTCGGCGAACATGTTCACGCCGACATAAGCGGCCTGGACGATGTGGTGCGTGAAGCCGATGTTGGACTTGGAGTACCGCTCCATGACCGCCATGAACTCCGGACCCCACAACCGGTAGGTCGTGTTGGTCCAGTAGCGGTTCACCGGCCACTTGCCGATGAACGAGCCGAGCGCCTCGGCCGCCATGTGGTTGCCGGAGACGCCCTTCGGCGGATAGTAATCCTGCTGGGCGGCCTCGACCATGAACTTGACGAGGGTCGCCGGGTTGATCGTGTAGTGGATGATGTGCTCCGGGTTCGCGGCCCGGAAGGCCAGCACCTGAGCGGACAGCGAGGTCTCCGAGATCGCCACGTCGACCTTCTTGACCATCTTGGCGCCGGAGGCGTCGAGGATGTGCTGGACCTGCGAGCAGGCCAACTGCATCTCCGGGCTGGTCAGGCACAGCAGGCCGTAGGTCTTTGGTTTGATGACGTCACGCACCCAGTACGCGCCGGCCATGGCCTCGTGGATCATCGACATGTGCGTGGGGAACATGTACGGGTCCTGCCACTCGGTCTGTGAGTAGGCCCAGGACCCGACGTAGGGCAGTCCGTACTGGTGCAGGTCGTCGTGCATCGACGCGGTCGCCCAGTCGATGCCGCTGATCATCGAGAAGATGCCGTCCTGTGTGACCAGCTTCTTCAGGCACGACTTGGCCCGGGACACCTCACCCGGGCCGTCGTCGCAGTCGACCAGTGACAGCCGACGGCCGAGCACCCCCCCGCGGTCGTTGACCGCCTGGATCGTGGCCATCGTGCCGCGGACGACCGGTTCGGTGACCACGTTGCCCAGCGCCATGCCGTGCATGTTGATCGAACCGAGCTTGATGCCGTCCTTGGTGACGCCGGTGTCCGTGGCGCCGTTCATCTTGTCGTAGCGGCTCTGGTTGTCCTGCTGCTGTGTGTTGGTCTCGGCCGGGGCCACCGCGGCGGCCTTCACTCCGGTGGACAGAGGAGCCGGGGCCTTGGCCTTGGCCTGCTCGGCGTGGGCTTGGGCCAGGATGTCGTGCAGGGCCTTCTTGTTCACGTTGTCGAGCGAGGGGTCCTTCTTCGGCGTGGCCTGCGAGTCCAGGTACGCGGCGACGGCCTCGATCAGCTTGGCCGTGGTGTCCTGCGAAGTCGGCTGCGCCGGCGCGGCCTGCTGCGGCGCCGGCGCCGGCTGGGCGACTGTGACTGTCCGGGTTGTGCCGCAGGCTGCCGTCAGCAGAACGACCCCAGTGGCGAGGGGAATCGTCGCGACCAGCTTGCGGCGTTCTCGTATCAAATTCATTCCGCGGCGCCTCTCGGGTTCATGCTGCTCCTTTCGAGTAGATCACCGTGCGGGCCGGACTTTGCTTCAGGCACCTCGGCGCGTCGGGGTGAAAAAGGTGCGGCCGGTATCCGGGGACGCCGGCCGAAGGGGAGAAGAATGCAGCGAAGGGCGCAGCCATTGCGTCCGGGTCGCCGCGGCACCGCGGGTTTCGGCACGGCGTCGGACCGATGGACAGCACAGATGATTGCCGGCCGAAATCGCGGGTCGACGGGGTCCCGCCGGATTCATCGCGACAATTGCGCCAGCTTGGCGGCGACCGCGTCGCGCAATGCCTCCAGGCGCTTCCGGTCGGCCGCGTCGGTGTCGCCGAGCAAGCGTTGGTCGATCTTCCCGAGCAGGCTGCCGAGTTGGGCCGTGGTCCTCGGGTCCGCCGGGGGCGGCGGGGCCGGCGCGGGTGCCGTTACCGGGGGCAGCGGCCGGGAGACGCCGGTGTCGGTGGCCTTGTCGTGGCCACCGACCGCGACCAGTGGGACGGCCACCCCGGCTGCGATGGCGATGACTACAGAGGCCGCCACGACGGCTGCCCTCGGGCCTGCGTGCTGGGGGATCTGAACTCTTTCCAGCACTGCCGGGTCCAGCGGCGACTTGGCCGCCAGCGCCAGTGCGGTCTCCGGGTCGGTCACCTCGGCCCGGCGCAGCACCTTGCCGACCGTCTCGGTCGAGAGCCCTTCGGCGTGCTCCAGCACGTAGGAGATGCGCGCGGCCGGCGGCAACGCGGCCAGTTCCCGGTTGGCCTCACCGCGTTCCAGCAGGACCAGCCCGGTGCGGCCTGCCGATGCCCGGAGAACCTCCCGAACCAGCGCCGCGACCTGGTCGGCGGCGTTCACAGCGGTCTCGGCAGCCGCGCTCGCCAGATCGAACCGACGCCGGCGACCCAGACTGGGCGCCAGCATCAGGTAGGCAAGGCGCCGCAAGTGATCGGCGTCGGCCATGCGTGCTCCGCTTCCTGAGGGCTTGCTGATGCGGGGTGGCGCTGTGTCGAAGGGTCCGGTTCAGGGCGCAAGGCCGGAACCTCCGAGTTACCCACATCGAAACACGACATTCCCAGGCAAATCCCAACAAAAGGTAAAGGAGACCCCTGGGCACGGCGTGGCGCCGCCGCCGAATCTACGCCGGTCGCGTACCCGTAACCGCCGGCGGCACTACGTCGGGATCATCGGGCCGCCGCCGGACGGGTCGAGGATTCCCTCCTCGAACCACTCGTAGCGACCCGCCAGCACCCGCTGCGCGGCGGCGTAGTTGTCCGTGTCGTCGTTGGCCCACAGTTCGTTGAACAGCTGGTCGACGCGCCGCCGGGCCTGTCCGCAGAACAGGTCGGCCAGTTCGAAGGCCGAGTCCTGGCGGGCCGGATCCTCCGTGGCCAGCGTCTTGGCGTGCACGCACGACGCGGTGATGGCGAACAGCTCGGCGCCGATGTCGACGATGCGGCCGAGGAAGTGCTGCTTCTGCTCCAGCCCGCCTTGCCACCGGGCCATCCCGTAGAACGTCGACCGGGCCAGCTTGCGGCACGACCGCTCGGCGAAGCGCAGATGGCCGGCCAGCGAGCCGAACTCGCCGTAGTTGCCCGGCTTCTGCCCGCCGCCCACGGCCAGGGTGGGTAGCCACCGGCCGTAGAACTTGCCGGCCGCGAGCGCCGGCTTCGCCTTGTCCTTCAGCTCGATCTCCGGATCGATGATCCCCCCGGCCACCTGCAGGTGCTGATCGACCGCTTCTCGGGCGATGAGCAGGCGCATGATCTCCGAGGAGCCCTCGAAGATCCGGTTGATGCGCAGGTCGCGCAGGATTTGTTCGGCCGGCACCGGCCGTTCGCCCCGGGCGCGTAGCGATTCCGCCGTCTCGTAGCCGCGGCCACCCCGGACCTGGATCATCTCGTCGGCGGCCAGCCAGGCCATCTCGGAGGAGTACAGCTTGGCCAGGGCGGCCTCGATGCGGATGTCGTTGCGCTTCTCGTCGGCCAGCTTGCTCGCGACCTCGAGCACCGCCTCGAGGGCGAACGCGGTGCCCGCGATGAAGGCGATCTTCTGGGCGACGGCATCGTGCTGACCGATCGGGCGGCCCCACTGCACGCGCTCGTTGGACCACTCCCGGACGATCTTGAGGGAGTACTTGGTCACGCCGGCGCAGACGGCGGGCAGCGAGAGCCGCCCGGTGTTGAGCGTGGCCAGCGCCACCTTCAGACCGAGTCCCTCGCCGGCGATCACGTCGTCGGCCGGCACGAAGACGTCCTTGAAGGACGTCACACCGTTCTCCAGGCCGCGCTGGCCCATGAAGGCGTTGCGGTGCTCGACGGTGATGCCGGGGGCCCGGGCGTCGACGATGAAGGCGGTGATGCCACCGCGGTGCCCGTCGGACTTCGGCACCTTCGCCATCACCACGATGAGATCGGCGATCACCCCGTTGGTCGTCCAGAGCTTGCGCCCGTTCAGGACATAGCCGGAGCCGTCCGCGGTCGGCACCGCGGAGGTCGCCACCCGGGCCGGGTCCGAGCCGACGTCGACCTCGGTGAGCAGGAAGGCGCTGATGTGCGTGCTGGCCACCAGCGGGAGGTACTTGCGCTTCTGTTCCTCGGTGCCCGCCAGCCGCAACGGTTCGGGGATGCCGATCGACTGGTGGGCGGACAGCAACGTGCTCAGCGAGGAGTGCCAGGTGCCGGCCAGGGCGAGCGCCCGGTTGTAGTAGACCTGGTTGAGCCCGACGCCGCCGTACTCCTCGGGGATCTTCAGGCCGAGGGTGCCGAGCTGCTTGAGGCCCTCGATCACGTCGTCGGGGATCTTGGCGTCCCGCTCGATCTGCAGCGGGTCGACCCGCTCCTCCAGGAAGGCGCGCAGCTTCGCCAAAAAGGCGTCGCCCTTCTTCACCATCTCCGGGTCCGGCTCCGGCTGCGGGTACAGCAGGTCGAGCCGGAACCGACCGAGGAAAAGCTCCTTGCCGAACGACGGCAGCTGCCACTCGGTCTCCCGGGCGGCCTCGGCCACCTTGCGGGCTTCCTTTTCCGTCACATGGGTAGTGGCCACGGTCCCGTACCTCCGTACTCGACGACTACCCCCCAGTAGATCGCCGGGGAGCGGTCTTGTGAAGATTCAGCCGGCGGCTGCGCCGGCTCCCTTGGCCCGGCCCCCGGTGTGCGGGTGCAGGAGCTGGCGGGCGATCACCACGCGTTGCACCTGGTTGGTGCCCTCGTAGATCTGGGTGATCTTGGCATCGCGCATCATCCGCTCGACCGGGTAGTCCTTCACGTAGCCGTAGCCGCCGAGCAATTGCACAGCGTCGGTGGTGACCTTCATGGCGACGTCGGAGGCGTAGGCCTTGGCCGCGGCGCCGAAGTAGGTCAGGTCCTTGTCCTCGCGCTCGGACTTCCCAGCGGCGGCGTAGACGAGCTGGCGGGCGGCCTCGACCTGCATCGCCATGTCGGCGACCATGAACTGCAGGCCCTGGAACTCCGAGATCGCCTTGCCGAACTGGCGGCGCTCCTGCATGTAGCCGACCGCGTAGTCCAGGGCACCCTGGGCCACCCCGAGGGCCTGCGCGCCGATGGTGATCCGGGTGTGGTCCAGCGTCCGCATCGCGGTGGTGAAGCCGGTGCCGACGTTGCCGATCAGCCGGTCGCCGGGGATCCGCACGTCGTCGAAGATCACGTTGCGGGTGGGCGAGCCCTTGATGCCGAGCTTGCGCTCCGGTGCGCCGAAGGAGACCCCGTTGTCGTTCTTCTCGACCACGAATGCACTGATCCCACCGCGGGAGCCCTTATCCGGGTCGGTGACCGCGAAGACCGTGTAGAACTCCGACTCACCGGCGTTGGTGATCCAGCACTTGGCGCCGTTGAGGATCCAGTCGTCGCCGTCGGCCACCCCGCGGGTCTTCATGCTGCCCGCGTCCGAACCCGCCTCCGGCTCGGACAGACAGTAGGAGAACATCCCCTCGCCGGCCGCGAGCTTGGTCAGGTACTTCTCCTTGAGGTCCTTCGAGCCCGACAGCATCAACGGCAGCGAGCCGAGCTTGTTCACGCCGGGGATCAGCGAGGAGGACATGCAGACCCGCGCGATCTCCTCGACCACGATCACCGTCGCGAGCGCGTCGGCGCCTTGGCCGCCGTACTCCTCGGGTACGTGCGGGGCGTCGAAGCCGACGGCGCGCAGGGCGTCGAGCGCCTCCTTGGGGAAGCGGCCCTGGTCGTCGACGTCGTGCGCGTGCGGGGCGATCTGCTCCTCCGCGAGCGCGCGGACCGACGCCCGCAGGTCCTCGTAATCCTGCGGCAGCGTGCAGGCGGCGAAGTCCTTGTTGCCCTTGTATCCGGCCATGGTGTGCCACGTCCTCGGGTCAGTACTAGTAGGAATGCGCCCGGTTAGTAACTGTGGAAACCGCGACCGCTCTTCTTCCCGAGCAGGCCGGCGTCGACCATGCGCAGCAACAACGGCGGCGCGAAGTACAGGGGCTCCTTGAACTCCTCGTACATCGACTCGGCGATCGCCTTGATCGTGTCCAGGCCGATCAGGTCGGCCAGTGCCAGCGGACCCATGGGGTGGGCGCACCCGAGCACCATGCCGTGGTCGATGTCGTCGGCCGAGGCGAACCCGGAGTCCATCATGCGGATCGCCGACAGGATGTACGGGATCAGCAGCGCGTTGACGATGAACCCGGCGCGGTCCTGGCTGCGGACGCACTGCTTGCCCAGGGTCGCGGTGGCGAAATCGGCGGCCCGGGCCGCGGTCTCCGGACCGGTCAGCAGCGAGGACACGAGTTCGACGAGCTTGAGCACCGGCACCGGGTTGAAGAAGTGGATCCCGATGACCATCTCCGGGCGGCCGGTGGCCATGCCCAGCTTCATGATCGGGATCGAGGAGGTGTTCGACGCCAGGATCGCCCGCGGGTTCACGATGGTCTTGTCCAGCGCGCGAAAGATGTCGACCTTGATCTGCTCGACCTCGGCGACGGCCTCGATCGCGATGTCGACGTCGGCGAAATCGCCGATGTCGCCGGTGAAGCGCAGCCGGCCCAACGTGGCCGCGTGCGCGTCGGCGTCAAGCTTGCCCTTCGCCAGGGCCCGGTCCAACGACTTCGTGATCCGCCCGCGACCCGCGGCCAGGGCGTCCTCGTTGACCTCGGTGATGGTCACGTCGAGGCCCGACCGCGCGCACACCTCGGCGATGCCGGAGCCCATCAGGCCGCACCCGACCACGCCGACCCTGCGGATTTCACTCATGGGCGAACCTCAATCATGCAAGCCTCCGTACTGGCCGGTAGGGTGCAGTCAAGCACGTCCCCGGGCGAATTGTCCTGTGGTGATCGCACAACCTCCGGCCGCCGATCAGTTGCATCAGACGTTGCGGCGGTACTGCCCACCGACCTCGAAGAATGCCTCGGTTATCTGACCGAGTGAGCACACCCGCGCGGCCTCCATGAGCACGGCGAAGACATTCTCGCCGGCCATCGCCGCCTGCTGCAATCGGTGCAGGGCCTGATCGGCCGGGGCTGCGTTGCGGGATTGGAAATCGTGCAGTCGGGACAGCTGCGACTGCTTCTCCGACTCGGTGCCGCGGGCCAGTTCCAGGTCGGCGACAGCACCGTGGGCGTCCGGGTTCAGGAACGTGTTGACCCCGACGATCGGCAGCGAGCCGTCGTGCTTGCGGTGCTCGTAGAGCATCGACTCGTCCTGGATCCGGCCGCGCTGGTAGCCCGTCTCCATCGCGCCCAGCACGCCGCCGCGTTCGGTGATCCGGTCGAACTCGGCGAGCACGGCCTGCTCCACCAGATCGGTGAGGTCGTCGATGATGTAGCTGCCCTGCAAGGGGTTCTCGTTCATCGACAGCCCCCACTCCCGGTTGATGATCAGCTGAATCGCCAGCGCCCGGCGCACCGACTCCGCGGACGGGGTGGTGACCGCCTCGTCATAGGCGTTGGTGTGCAGCGAGTTGCAGTTGTCGTAGAGGGCGATCAGCGCCTGCAGTGTCGTGCGGATGTCGTTGAAGTCCATCTCCTGCGCGTGCAACGACCGGCCCGAGGTCTGCACGTGGTACTTGAGCTTCTGCGACCGGTCGTTGGCGCCGTACTTGTCGCGCATGGCCACGGCCCAGATGCGGCGGGCCACCCGGCCCAGCACCGAGTACTCCGGGTCCATGCCGTTGGAGAAGAAGAAGGACAGGTTCGGCGCGAAGTCGTCGATCTTCATGCCGCGCGACAGATAGCTCTCCACGTAGGTGAACCCGTTGGACAGCGTGAACGCCAGCTGCGAGATGGGGTTCGCCCCGGCCTCGGCAATGTGGTAGCCGGAGATGGAGACCGAGTAGAAGTTGCGCACCCGGTTCTGGATGAACCACTCCTGGATGTCGCCCATCATCTTCAGGCTGAACTCGGTGGAGAACAGGCAGGTGTTCTGGCCCTGGTCCTCCTTGAGGATGTCGGCCTGCACCGTGCCGCGGACGTTGGCCAACACCCAGGCGCGCTTGGCCGCGGCCTCCTCGGCGGTGGGCTCGCGGCCGAGTTCGGCGGCCAGCTTCTCCAGTTCCGTATCGATCGCGGTGTTCAGGAAGAACGCGAGAATGGTCGGGGCCGGCCCGTTGATCGTCATCGACACCGAGGTGCTCGGCGAGCACAGGTCAAAGCCGGTGTAGAGGGCCTTCATGTCATCCAGCGTCGCGATCGAGACCCCGGAGGTACCGACCTTGCCGTAGATGTCCGGGCGCGGGTCGGGGTCGCGGCCGTACAGGGTGACCGAGTCGAACGCGGTGGACAACCGCGTGCCTCCCGGACCTTCGGCGAGCAGGTGGAACCGGCGGTTGGTGCGGAACGCGTCGCCCTCGCCGGCGAACATCCGGGCCGGGTCCTCGCCGTCCCGCTTGAACGGGAAAACCCCTGCTGTGTAAGGGAAGTAGCCGGGCAGGTTCTCGTTGCGCAGGAAGCGCAACAGCTCGCCCTCGTCGACATGACGGGGCAGGGACACTCGCGGGATCCGGCTGCCGGACAGCGATTCGCGCCACAGCGCCGTGTGGATCTCGTTGTCGCGGACCTTCGTCACGTGCTCGTCGCCGGAGTAGGTGGCAACGGTGTCCGGCCATTGGTCCAGCGCCTTGCGGGAGGCCGCGGGCAGCTCCGCGGCCGCCTCGGCGGCCAGTTCGTCGAGCGTGCCCGTCTCGCCACCGCGTTCGGCGACGAGCTCGCGGGACACCCGCAACTGCTGGGCGCGACGCGCAACCGCTACCTCGGTCGCGGTGTCGCGGTGGTAGTCCCGCACGGTGTCGGCGACCTCGGACAGGTAACGCACCCGGGCCGGGGGCAGCACGGTGGCCAGCGAGCTGGAGGCCCGGACGTCGGTGTGTTCCAGACGTCCGGGACCGAACGCGGCGCCGTGCTCGGTGAGCAGCGTGCGGATCTGCTGGTACAGCGCGGTGACGCCGTCGTCGTTGAACCGCGCGGCCGAGGTGCCGAACACCGGCATCGACTCGGCGGCCCCGCTGCTACCGGTGCGGTTGCGGGCCATCTGCCGCGCGACGTCGCGCCGGGCGTCCTCGGCGCCGCGGCGCTCGAACTTGTTTATGGCCACCACGTCGGCGAAGTCGAGCATGTCGATCTTCTCGAGCTGGCTGGCCGCGCCGAACTCCGGCGTCATCACGTAGAGCGAGGTGTCGACGAACGGGACCACCGCCGCGTCGCCCTGCCCGATGCCCGGGGTCTCGACGATCACGATGTCGTACCCGGCAGCGCGGACCGCGGCGATCACGCCGGTCAGGTGGTCCGGCAGCTCGCGGGCGCCGCGGGTGGCCAGCGACCGGAAATACACGCCGGTCCCGCTCGCGGCGGCCTCGATGCCGTTCATCCGGATGCGGTCGCCGAGCAGCGCACCGCCGCCGCGGCGCCGCGTCGGGTCCACCGCAATCACTGCGACGCGCAGCTTGTCCTGCTGGTCCAGCCGGATCCGGCGGACCAGTTCGTCGGTCAGCGAGGACTTCCCGGACCCGCCGGTGCCCGTGATGCCGAGGACCGGAGCGGTGCGGCCCGCGGCCGCAGCGGTCATCGCCGTGTGGACGGAAGCCGGCAACTCGTCGGCCTCGATCAGGCTGATCGTGCGCGCCAGTGCGCCGATTTCCCCTGCCAGCAAGGCATCTGACTCCACGTCAGTCGGGCGGGGCGTGTCGCACGCCTCGATCATCAGGTTGACCATGCGCTCGAGTCCGTACCGCTGACCGTCCTCCGGGGAGAAGATCCGCACGCCGCGTTCAGACAGCAGCGCGATCTCCTCCGGAACGATCACGCCGCCGCCGCCGCCGAAGACCTTGATCTGCGTGGCGCCGCGCTCGGCGAGCAGGTCGACCAGGTAGGAGAAGTACTCGACGTGGCCGCCCTGGTACGAGCTGATCGCGATCCCGTCGACGTCCTCCTGGATCGCCGCGGTCACCACCTCGTCGACCGAGCGGTTGTGCCCGAGGTGGATCACCTCGGCGCCTTGGGCCTGCAACAGTCGCCGCATGATGTTGATCGAGGCGTCGTGCCCGTCGAACAGGCTGGCCGCGGTGACGAAGCGGATGGGCCGGGACGGGACATGGAGCTGCGCTTCAGCCATCTGACGACTCCTCGCCAGGAGAGCTTTCTCCTGGGTCGACACCGATACGGTTGCGAGTGTGCCCAGGCTCCCCTTCGACCCGATCGCCGAGGCGCACCGGCGCTGGCAGGAGAAGTGGCCCGAGCAGGCCGACCGGATGGCGGCCGTCACCTCGGTCATGCGGGTCCAGCAAATGCTGCTGGCTGAGATCGAACGTGTGCTGCGTCCCTTCGGACTGACCTTCGCCAGCTTCGAGGCGCTGCGCCTGCTGGCGTTCACCCGGCTCGGCGAACTCCCGATGGGCAAGATCGGGGAGCGGTTGATGGTTCATCCGGCCTCGGTGACCAACACCGTGGATCGGCTGGAGGCGCGCGGCTTGGTGCGCCGGCGCCCGGCCTCCGACGACCGACGCCGGATCCTGGCCGAGCTCACGCCGGACGGCCGCGAGTTGGTGGATGCCGCGACGACGGCGCTCAATGCCGCGGAGTTCGCGCTGGCCGGGATGGACGAGCAAGCGGCCGCAGGCCTGACGGCCCTGCTCCGGGCCGTCCGACTGGCGGGTGGGGACTTTGATCCTGCGGCTCACGATCCTTGGGCTCCTGACGGATGACCAGGCATGTGTCTCAGGGCTTTTGGTGGACAATAGTTTGACGTCCAAATAATACCGGGCGGACGGGCTTCCCCGCAAGCCGGTGGCCGCGGCCCGTCGACCCCGGCCCGTCGACCCCGGCCCGTAGACCGCCCTTGGGCAGAGTTGCAACAGGATTGGCGACCGGGTGGCGCCGGCGCGCCAATCCAGTTGCAACTCTGCCCGGTGGTGGTCGACGGGCCGGCAGTCAGCCGAGCGCGACGCGCAACCGGTCCAGTGCCGCGTCGATCACCTCGGGCCGTTTGCAGAACGCCCAGCGGACGAGGGGCTCGCCGGCCGCGAGGTCGTCGTAGAACACCTGGTGCGGGATGGCCACGACTCCCGCGCGCTCGGGCAGGCGGCGGCAGAACTCCATGCCGTCCGCGCAGTCGAACGGACCGGTGTCGGTGGTGAGGAAGTAGGTGCCCTGCGGGGCGAACACTGCGAAGCCCAGTTCGGCCAGGCCGGCGCACAACTGGTCCCGGCGCGACCGCAGGCTGTCGCGAAGTTCGGTGTAGTAGGCGTCCGGCAGACCCAACGCCTGGGCCACGGCCGGTTGGAACGGGGCACCGGAGACGTAGGTCAGGAACTGCTTGGCCGTTCGCACCGCGGCCAGCAGGTCCGGCGGGGCCATCGCCCACCCGATCTTCCAGCCGGTGAACGAGAACGTCTTGCCGGCCGAGGAGATGCGTACGGTGCGCTCGCGCATGCCGGGCAGGCTCGAGATCGGGATGTGGACGCCGTCGAACACCAGGTGCTCGTAGACCTCGTCGGAGATCACCACGAGGTCGTTGGCCACGGCGATCTCGGCGATCGTCGCGGTCTCGGCGGCGGTCAGGACGGCGCCGGTCGGGTTGTGCGGGGTGTTGAGCAGGATCGCCTTGGTCCGCCGGGTCACCGCATCGCGCAGGCGGTCGGTGTCCAGCCGGAAGTCCGGGGCGCGCAACGTCACCGGGACCCGCCGAGCGCCTGCCATCGCGATGTTCGCGGCGTAGGAGTCGTAGTACGGCTCGAGCGCGATGACCTCGTCGCCCGGCTCGACGAGGCCGAGCACCGCGGCGGCGATGGCCTCCGTGGCCCCGGTGGTGATCAGCACCTCGGCGTCGGGGTCGTAGGACAGGCCGTGGAAGCGTTCGGCATGGGCGGCTACCGCGGCGCGCAGGATCGGGATTCCCGGCCCGGGCGGGTACTGGTTGTGGCCGCCGCGCAGCGCCGCGACCGCGGCCTCGACGATCTCCGGCGGCCCGTCGGTGTCCGGGAAGCCCTGGCCGAGGTTGATTGCACCGGTGGCCACGGCCAGGGCCGACATCTCGGCGAAGATCGTGGTCCCGAGCCCGTCCAACCGGGAGGCCATGCGCCTGCGTGCCATGGCCCCGGACCCTAACGTCCTGCCGGCCGGCTCCGAGGCTCAGCACAGGACACGTCGGCCGAACGGCTGACCGCAATGTCTACTTACGACCGATGTCGGCGTCGTTGCCCGCGCCTAGTTTTCCCAGAGGGGGATTTCCCAAAGGAAAAGCGGGGGAGCAAGGCGTGATTGAGGTACTGGGACTGACGAAGCGGTACGGCGAGAAGGTGGCAGTCGAGGATCTGAGTTTCACGGTGCCAACCGGCATGGTGACCGGGTTCCTCGGGCCGAACGGCGCGGGCAAGTCGACGACGATGCGCATGATCGCGGGCCTGGACCGGCCGGACTCCGGATCGGTGACGGTCAACGGCAAGGACTACCGCAAGTCGGTGGCCCCGATGACCGAACTGGGCATCCTGCTGGAGGCCAAGGCGGTGCACACGTCGCGTTCGGCGTTCCACCACCTGCTCGCGCTCGCGCACACCAACGGCCTCCCGCGGCGTCGTGTCGACGAGGTGATCGAGATGGTCGGGCTGCGCGAGGTTGCTCGCAAGCGCGCCGGCGGGTTCTCCCTCGGCATGGGGCAGCGCCTCGGCATCGCCGCGGCTCTGCTCGGCGACCCGCAGACCGTCGTGCTGGACGAGCCGGTCAACGGTCTGGATCCGGAGGGCGTGCGCTGGGTGCGGACGCTGCTGCAGGCGCTGGCCGCCCAGGGTCGGACGGTGTTCATCTCCTCGCACCTGATGAGCGAGATGGCACTGACCGCGGAGCGACTGGTGGTCGTCGGCCGCGGCCGGTTGATCGCCGACACGAGCGTCGCGGAGTTCACTGCGCGGGCGTCGGGCAACGTCGTGGCCGTCCGTTCGCCGGAAGCCGCGGCGTTGGCCGACTTGCTGCGCGGCCCGGACGTCGTGGTGACTGCGGCCGGTCCGGGTGCCCTCGAGGTGACCGGGCTGACGGCCGAGCGGATCGGCGACATCGCGTGGACGCATCGCCTGCGCATCCACGAACTGGCGGTGCGCGAGGCGTCGCTGGAGGAGGCGTTCATGGAGCTCACCCACGACGCCGTGCAGTTCCAGGCGAGCGCCCCGGCGCCGCGAATCATCGAGCAGTACAAGCGGGTAGAGGAAGGTCAGCGATGAGCACGATGGTTGCCGAACGGTCGGCATTCGCCTCGTCGGCGAAGGTCACCCAGGCTCGGGCGATCCGATCCGAGTGGACGAAGTTCCACTCGCTGCGCTCGTCCAAGGTGACGCTCGGCCTGGCCGCGCTGCTCACCGTCGGTCTCGCGGCGATCATCACCGCGGTGATCAGCGCTCAGTGGGCGACCCACATGAGTCCGCGCGACAAGGCGCAGTTCGACCCGGCCATCGCGCCGCTGCAGGGCGTGCACCTGTCGATGCTGGCGGTCGGCGTGCTCGGGGTGCTGCTGATCTCCGGCGAGTACGCGACGGGCATGATCCGCGCGTCGCTGACGGTGGTCCCGGCCCGGATGCCGGTGCTGCGGGCGAAGCTGGTCGTGTTGTCCACGGTCGTCGGGGTCACCGCACTGGTGAGCAGCTTCGTAGCGTTCTTCGTGGGCGAGGCGATCCTGTCGGGCAACCACCTGAACACCTCGGTGGCCTCGACGCACGCGCTGCACACGATCTTCGGCGCCGCGGTCTACATGCTGATCGTCGCTGTGATCGGCATGGCGCTGGGCGCCCTGCTGCGCAACACCGCCGCGGCGATCTCGTCGCTGGCCGCGCTGTTCTTCGTGGTCCCGATCATCTTCAACTTCCTACCCTCGAGCTGGTCGGACAACATCGGTCCGTACCTGCCGGCGCAGGCCGGTGAGGCATTCTGGAACAAGCCCGAAGGCGCGGCGATCAGCTCGCCGTGGGTGGCGCTGCTCGTGCTCTGCGCCTGGGCGGCGGCGCTACTGGTGCCGGCGTTCGTGCGGCTGGCCCGCAGCGACGCCTGATCGATCATTACCTCAGCGAGAGCGTGCGCTGTAGCGCACGCTCTCGCTGACGTCGGAGCGAAAGCGGTTCAGGCGGCCGGTCCGGCGGCGCGGGCTCGTTGGACCGCGACCAGGGCCTCGCGCAACTCCTCGATCCAGTCCGCCTGGTGCTTGCCCACCAACCGGACGCACCAGGCCAACGCATCGGCCCGCGACCGCGCGATGCCCGCCTCGACCAGCGTGTCGAGCACTGCCCGGTCGGGCTGACGCAGCCGCGTCATCACCGGGACCGCCAACGAGGTGAACACCTCCCTCGTCTCGCCACAGGCCGCGCCCCAGGCCACCTTGCGCCCGAACCGGGCCTGCGCCTCGTCCGCGATCCGCATCCGCGCGGCGCGGGTGTCCTCGCGGAAGCGCCCGATCCGTCCGGCCTCTGCCGCCCGCGCCTCCGGGCCGTCGACACCCGACGCGCCCAGATCACCGACGACCAGGATTTCCTCGCGGTCGACGCTGACCTGCGCCGACTCGGTGAACCACTCGGCGGGCATCCGGCCGCCGAACCAGGCTTCGATATCATTCATGCAGTGATTACATCATTACATTGACATGGAGTCCACGGATCTTGCCCGGGAACCCCGGGAGTTGGTCACGCCGGCGATAGGGCAGGGTCGGGGCATGGCAGAGATCCCGGCGGCATTGCGTGAGTTGATCGAGACCGGCCCGTTGGCGCACTTCGTGACGCTCAACGCCGACGGCGCACCGCAGCTGTCGGTCATCTGGATCGGCCTGGACGGCGACGAGATCGTCAGCGGTCACATGACGCGTAGCCAGAAGGTCCGCAATGTGGAGCGGGACCCGCGGGTCGTCGTTTCCGTCGAGGGCCCGCGGACCCCTGGGGTCTTCCTCGCCGAGCATGCGGTGCTGCGGGGTCGCGCCCGGGTGGTCGAGGGCGGCGCGTACGACCTGCTGAACCGACTGGGCAAGCTCTACGTCGGCCCGGACTTCACGTTCCCGGTGTCCAACGGCGACGGCCCGGCCGACGGTTGGGTACTGCGGACGACCGTCGAGCGCATCGGCGGCGTCGGCCCCTGGGCCTGCTGAGCCGCGCCGTTCGGCGCAGGAGAGGTTTGAACTCGCTCGGTCTGGGAATAAGAAGCGCTGTACGCCGATGGCGGTGTTACTTACGGGGGAGGAGGGGCCGGCGGAAGCCGGTCCCTCCTTCTGCGCGTGGTGCACCACCGCCTGGTCCGGCACGCCGGGCGAACCTCGTTACGTGGAGGGGAATCGAGGAGCGTCCTGCGGCATCCCCCGGATGCGGCGATCGGTCAGTTCGGCCCGCTCCGATCATCGATGATCGGAGCGGTCCTGACCGATTGTGATATAGGGCCGACCGGTCCGGTTGCCGCTCAGCCCTGCGGGATGAACAGGTCCACCTGGACACGATCGCCGGCGCCGATGGCCTCCGGGATCACGCCCTCACGGTTGAACACCTTGTAGAACACGTGGTCGTCGCGCTTCACCCGCGCCTGGATGACCATGTCCTGGGCCGAGGCGGTCCGGACACCGAACCCGACGCTGTAGCTGCCCGCCAGGACCGGTGCCCAGTCGGTGCACTCGCCCGACTTCGACAGCCCGGCCAGGTCGTCCTCCCGCTGCGAGGGCCCGTCGGCGTAGACGGAGAACAGATAGCCGCTGCGGTTGCAGATCTCGATCAGCCCGGACGGCGGTGCGTCGGTCGGCCGCGCTGTCGCGGCACCGGCCGGGGCAGCCGGCACCACAAGTCCGACCGCAAGCACACCGCCTGCCGCGCCGAGCCGGTTGATGGTGTTCATCGGGACACCTGCTTCTGTTCCGGGGTGATTCGGACCAATTGGCCCTCACAAACACCCCGGACAGAAGTGCATACGGCCGTCCGGGTGCCTCTCGCGCGATCGGCAGGGCTTCCGGCGCCGAGCTCAGCGGTAGGTCGAGTCCTGCGGTGCGTGATCCACCGCGATCTGAACCTCGTACGGGTGTCCGGCGTCGCAGTCCGGGGCGTCGCCGCACGCGGGTTCGCGCTCGCTGACGATCAGCGCGTAGCCGGGCCGTACGGCGATGAACGTCGCTCGGGCCGCACCACGCGAGTCCTCGCTGCGGTCGGTCTCGCGTAGCACGTCCGGGCGGTCGGAGCGGGGCGTTCGGTACCCGCCCTCGGAGTCCGGTCGCAGCTCGAGTTCGATCGAGGAACCGGGCAGGACGTGGATACTGCGGCCGTCGTCGTCGGCGCTCAACCGAATGTGATCAGCCGTCAGATGCGGCCGCGGCCCCACCGGCGTGGCCAGCGGCACGCACAACACGGCCGCGGAAAGGCGAGTGGCCCATGACCGCTTGCTCGTCATGGGCCACCCTTCCGTCAACTTGCTCAGACCGATCGGCGGTGCCGTCCCCGGCTGAGTGCCGCACCGGCCAGGATCAACAACGCGCCGACACCGGCGACGCCGGCCGCCTCGTCGCTGTTCGCGCCGGTCTCGGGCAGCTTCGGCGGAGCGTGGTGTGCCGGGCTGACCTTCTGGGGCTCCGGCGGAACACCGTCGGCCGGGCCGCCGTTGCCGGCCCCGACGCCGCCGCCGTTGCCGCCGTCCAGCGGAGCCGGCTGGAAGCCGTCGCCGCCGTTGCCGACCGGCACCAGCGTGGACGAGCCGCCGCCGCCACCGTTGCCGGGCTGGGTGCCGTCGCCGCCGTTGCCGCCGTTGAGGGTGCCGACCCCGGTGCCCGAGCCGCCGGGACCGCCGTCGCCGCCGGTGTCGCTCGCGCAGGTCGTCGGATCTGCTGACGGCATCGCGAAGGCCACCGTGACGCTGCACGAGGAGCCGTTGCCGCCGTTGCCGGCGCCACCACCGCTGCCCGAGCCACCGCCGCTGCCGCCACCGGTGCCCGGAGCGGAGCCATTGCCGCCGTCGCCACCGTTACCGGCCGAGGCGATCGTGCCGCCGCCACCGTCGGTGCCGGAGGTCCCGCCGCCGGTGCCACCGTCGCCGCCGTTGCCGAGGTCGACGCCACCGCCGGTACCGCCGTTGCTGCCGGTGTCCTCACCCGGGCCGCCGGTGTCGCCCGGGCCACCTGGGGTCGTGCCGGGGCCGCCCGGCGTGGTGCCGCCGGGACCGCCCGGGTTCGAACCGGGGTGGTGCGGCCGGCCGCCGTTGCCGGTGCCGGAGTGGCCACCGTCGCCGCCCCGCACGATGGTCGAGTTGCCGCCGTGGCCGTGGTCGCCGCCGCCGTGGCCGCCGTCGAAGCCCTTCACGATGATCGGCTTGTCGCCGCCGCCCGGGCCGCCCGTCTCGCCACTGTCGCCGCCGTTAGCGACGTCGACCGTGCCGGGGTTGCGTCCGTCGCCGTGGCCGCCACCCGCGTCACCGCCACCGCCCGGGCCGCCACCACCGTGGTGGCGGTCGCCGGCGCCGTTGCCGTCGCCACCGTCGGCCACGGATGCCACCGGCGGGTTCTTGTCGTGGCGGTGCGCGCCAGGAGCGTCTGCACCGTTCAGGGCCGAGACGAGCTGGCCTTCCTGATGCGTCCCCTTGCGGGCGCCGTGCCCGTGGGTGTGGTCACCGGCCGGCTCCCCGGCGTCGCCGCCGTTGCCACCGTTGCCGACCTTCAGGCCGGGGGCGTCGTTCGAGTGGTGGTCGCCGCCGCCACCGTCGGCGCCGTTGCCGACGTCGACCAGCGACGGGCCGCCGTCGCCGAGTCCGATCAGATGCTGCTTGCCGTCGTCGGAGCCGTTGAGCAGCGAGATCAGGGCGCCGCTGCCGTGGCCGCCGCCTTCGTCGCCACCCTGGTCGCCCTGGCCACCCGAGCCCGGGCCGCCGCTGCCGGGACGGTTCCCGGTCGAGCTCGGGCCACCGGCGCTGTGCTCGCCGCTGCCCGCGTTGCCTGCGTCGACCGCACTGCCGCGGCCGCCGTCGGCGTCGCCGCCGGAGTTGCCGCCGTTGCCGGCGCTGACCAGCCCGCCGTCGGGGGAGGTGCCACCGGTCGGCCGGCCCTTACCCCCGTCGTCGTGGCGGCTGTCGTTCTGGCCGTGGCCGCCGTTACCGGCGCGGACGATGTCGCCGCCGCCGCCGTTGCCGGAACCGTCGCTGCGGGCGTCGCCGCCGTTGGCGGCGTTGATGAGGCCGCCGCGCTTCTCGCCGCCGCCGCCGTTGCCGTGGTCGCCGCCGCCGCCGTTGCCGGCGTGGTCGCCGCCATTGCCGACGTCGGCCAGACCGCCGACGCCGTCCTGGCCCTGACCCGGGCCGGAGTTGCCGCCGTTGCCCGCGTTCGCCACGCTGCCGGGACCGCCGTCGCCGCTTCCGCCACCGGAGGAGCGACCACCGTTGCCCGCGTCGAGCAGCGCGCCGGCCGGGCTGTGCGCGGTGCCCGGGCCGCCGCCCTGGTCGTTCTGGTCGTGCGAGCCTTCGTGGTTCTGCTGGGTGCCCGGGCCGCCGCGGCCGGCGTCGACGCCGCCACCGCTGCCGCCGTTGTTCTTGCCGCGGTCGGAGGAGCCGCCGTCGCTGGCGCCGACCGCGTGGCCGGTCCCGCCGTTGCCGGACTGAGTGCCCTGATGGTCGCCGCCCTGACCGGCATCGGCCACGGTGCCGTTGCCGCCGTTGCCGCTGGAGCGGTCGCGCTCGTTGCCACCGTCGCTGACCCCGGCGACCTTGCCGTTGCCACCGTTGCCGTTCGCGTCGCCGTTGGCGTTGCCGCCGTTGCCGGCGTTGGCGACCGCACCGGAACCGCCGTTTCCGCCCTGCGGCCCGTCGGAGTGCCTCGGGTCGTTCGGCTTGGGGGCGTGCGCGGAGGTCGTGACCGAGTGCCGCCCGCCGAGGTCGTTCAGCAGGTTGAGGATGCCGCCGTCGCCGCCGGAGCCGGGGGACTTCTCCGGCTGGGGCTGCTGGTTCAGCACGTCGCCCGCGCCGCCGTTGCCGCCGGAGCCGTGACCCTTCTCCGGACCCGTGTTGCCTTCCAGGACGGTCAGCAGACCGCCGTTGCCGCCGGACGGCGGGGCCTCGTCGGTGTTGATGCTGCCGCGCGGGCCGGTGAGGATCGTGGCCACCGTGCCGTTGCCGCCCGAGCCGTCCGGCCGGGGCACCGCGTTGTCGAGGATCGAGACCACGTTGCCGTCGCCGCCGCTGGTCGGCATCGCCGCCTTGCGCAGCGGGCCGTTCAGCAGGTCGATCAGGTGTCCGTCGCCGCCGTAGCCGCGACCCTCGGTGCCACCGTTACCGCCGTCGCCGAGCTTGAGGATCTGGCCGTCGCCGCCCGGGCCGGCCTTGTGGCCCTCCCTCGGGTCGCCGCCGGGTGCGCCGTTGCCCAGCGAGACCAGGCCGTGGGCCAGGATCCCGGTGCCGAGCAGGCCGCCGTTGCCGGGCGGGCCGTCGGCCGGGCGGGTGTGCTCCGCCGCGGTGACCTGGCCGGCCGGGCCGGGGCCGCTGTTGCCGAGCTGGATCAGTTGGCCGTCGCGCTTGTTCGGGCCGACCGAGTTCAGCAACGAGACCAGACCACCGTTGCCGCCGTTGGCGTTCTCGCCGTTGCCTGCGTCGGCGCCGTTGCCGGTCGCGAGGACCGCGCCCATGCCGCCGGCGTTCTTGTCGCCGCCGGACGGGGCGCCGTTGCCGAATGCGATCAGCGCGCCGCCCTGGCCGGGGTTGGCCGGGTCGTCGACCGGCAGCCGGGTCGGAGCGACAGCGCCGCCGCCGTTCCCGCCGCCGCCGACGGCCAGCAGGTTGCCGCCCGCGCCGTCGCCGCCCTTGCCGATGCGGATCGCGTCCGGGCCGCGCCCGTCGCCGAGCAGCACCAGGCCGAGCACGTCGATGCCGTGGCCCTGGGTGGTGGAGCGATTGTTGTCGCCGGTGACGGCTTGTTGGTCGGCCGCGACGGCCAACCGGTGCGCGCCGGCGGTGCGGGCGCCGCCCGGCCTACCGCCGCCGCCACCCACCGCGACCGGGGTCCCGTTGCCCCCCGAGTCGGAGCCCTGACTGTGCCCGCCCTGGATGACGTTGGCGACCGTCCCGTTGCCGCCCGAACCGTTGCCGTCGGAGGTGGCCGGGCCGAACAGTCCGAGCACCGCTCCGTGGCCGGCCGGGGTGCCCTTGCCGCCCTGGGCCAGTTGGATGACGTTCGCGCCGCCGTCGTCCGCGGTCTGGGCGACCGTGCCCGGGTCGACCGGAGGCGCGGTGGCGGCGTACGAAACGCCCGCCGCCTGGACCATCAAAATGCCCGCCCCGGCTGCACCCGCCAGAGTTCGACGTCGAAGTGCCGACACCGAACCCCGCGACGCCCGATGGCGCCCGGTAGGTGCCAACTTCGAAACAGCCCGCATCAGCGTCTCCCCATGCTTGTTCCAGCCTCGTAATCGTTCAGCAATCTAGCGATTAGAACGCAAATGTCAGTATTTTTTGCCATTTGTTCCGGTCATGTCCCGTGATCAAGAGGCCACCCCGAAAAGCTGCGACCAGGCCCCCACGCCCGCAACAGCGAGTCCGGAATCGATCACTGTGCGGAATCCCTACAGCTAGCAGACGGGTATCGCGTCGCCCGGCGGCATGATGCGCTTCACCTGTCACTCCTGCAACTTGGGTCATGGCGTATGTGCCCTGACCGTATCGGGTTTCTGGGACATTGCCACCACTGGCCCCGACGGAGTATGCATTGGTGCATAGGCGGTGAGAACGGGATTCCGGAAGCATCAACGTTCGCTACGGGTGGCTGCCCCGGAATCCGACAACCATGAGCGTGATGATCCTCATGCGGTAAACGTCGCGTGACGTTCCTGTGGACCTGATGAACAATTTCGAAATTGACGCCCCGTCACCTGTCGACCTGAGCCAGGAGCGCCCGATGTCCTTCTATCCCAGCGTTTTCGCCGCGATCTACAACCCGGTCCTGGCGACCGGGGAGATGGCCGGCCTGGGCCGGATGCGATCGGAGGTGCTCGCCGAGGCCAAGGGCGCGGTGCTGGAGATCGGTGCCGGGACCGGACTGAACCTGAGGCACTACCCGGCCGGGGTCAACCTGACGGTCACCGAACCGGACGCCGCGATGTTCCGCCGACTCACCAAGGCGGCCGTCGACCACCCGCTGCGGCCACAGTTGGTCCAGGCGCCGGCCGAGAACTTGCCGTTCGAGGCCGGGCGATTCGACACGGTGGTGAGCACGTTGGTGCTGTGCACCGTGCCCGACGTCCCGGCGAGCCTGGCCGAGATCCGGCGGGTGCTGAAGCCGGGCGGTCGACTGCTGCTGATCGAGCACGTGCTCGGTGGGCGCGCGCTGGCCGCCGTCCAGAACCGGATGCACCGGCCCTGGAAGGCGTTCGCGTGCGGGTGCAACTGCAACTTGCGGACGCCTGAACTGCTGACCGACGCCGGCTTCGACGCGGGCCCGCTGCGCCCGGCGAGTTGGAAGCTGATGCCGCCGCTGGTGCGCCCACTGGTCCACGGCAGCATCGAGGTTCCGATCTGACGCCTCCTCAGGCGATCCCGGTCTCCACGGCCTCGCTACCCAGGTAGGCGGCGCGGACCAGTTCGCTGCGGCCGACCTCCTGCGCGGTCCCCTCGAAGATCGGCTTGCCGAAGTCGAGCACGTAGATGTAGTTGCAGGTGCTCATCACCAGCGCCATGTCGTGCTCGACCAGCAGGATGCCCACCCCGCGGTCGGCGACCAGGCCGCGCAGGATCGCGCCGAACTTCTCGGTCTCGGCCTTGTCCAGACCGCTGGACGGCTCGTCGAGCAGCATGATCGAGAACCCGCCTGCGATGCACCGAGCCAGTTCGACCAGGCGGCGTTGGCCGGTCGACAGGTCGGCCGGCCGCCGGTTCACCAGCGGGCCGATGCCACATGCGGCGACCGCCTCGTCGACCGCCTGCTTCACCGCGGCGCTGTCGGCGCGTCGACCGAACACGTGCCGCCACGGTGTCGAGGCGGCCAGGCCGGCCTCGCGGCCGAGCGCGACGTTCTCGGCGACCGTCAGGGAGTCGAACAACTCCATCCGCTGGAAGGTGCGGCCCAGCCCGCGCTGCGCCCGCTGATGGGCCGAGCGGTGGGTGACGTCCTCGCCGAACAGTTCGACGATCCCGGACGTGGGGCGCAGCAGACCCGAGCACGCGTTGAACGTGGTGGTCTTGCCGGCCCCGTTCGGACCGATCAACCCGGTGATCCGGCTCTTGGGTGCGGACAGGCTGATCCTGTCGACCGCGAGGTGCCCGCCGTAACGCACGGAGACCTCTTTGACCACCAAACCGCCGACGCGCTCGCCCACTGTGCCTCCTCGGGTATCGGTCGAAGTGTATGGACACGGCGTCCGATTTGGTCGAAGATTGCTGCTCCGGGCTGTCGGGACCGTCCGGAGACGTACAGTATGCGCGCTTTGCGCCCTGCCGCTCCCGCCGGAAAGCGAGAGGATTCGTGATGGCGTCCGCGAAGCCGGAGCCCGACCCCGTATCTCTGTCCCCGCTCACCTTCTGGTCGGGGACCCCCCGCCAACGCGACGAGTCGTTGGCGGTTCTGCGCCGCGAGCGACCGGTCAGCTGGCACCCGCCTGCCGAGGGCTCGATGATGCCGCCGGAGGACAGCCACGGCTTCTGGGCCGTGGTCCGCAACGCCGACATCCGCGCGATCAGCACCGACCCGGACACGTTCGTCTCCGGCGAGGGCATCACGCTCGAGGACGTCCCCACGGCGATCCTGGAGACCGTCAGCTCGTTCCTCGCGATGGACTCCCCGAAGCACCTGCAGCTGCGGCGGCTGTGCTCGAGTGCATTCACCCCGCGGCGGGTGGCGCAGATCGAGGCCCAGATCGCCGGCCAGGCCCGGCGCATCGTCGACGACCTTCTCCAGCACCCCGAGGGCGACCTGGTGGCGGCGGTTTCTCGTCGCCTGCCGATGCTGACGATCTTCGAGATGATGGGCGTTGACGACGAGCTCCGCGGCGAGGCGACCGAGAGCGTCGACGGCCTGACGTCGTGGGCCGATGATCAGGTCCGCGGTGAGCTGCTCCCCGAGGAGCTGCTGATGGACTCGACGCTGAGCCTGCTGCGGATCGCGCTGGGGATCGCCGAGGCCCGCCGGGAGGACCCGCGCGATGACCTGATGACGGCGCTGGTGCAGGCCGAGGTCGAGGGCCGGCGACTGTTGGACGAGGAGATCGCCGCCTATTTCATCCTGTTGTCGGTGGCCGGGAACGACACCACCCGCAACACGATCTCGCACACCGCAAGCGCGTTCACCGAGTTCCCCGACCAGCGCAAGGTCCTCCTGGAGGACTTCGAGGGCCGCATCGGGACCGCGGTGGAGGAAATGGTCCGCTGGGCCACCCCGGTGATGACCTTCCGGCGCACCGCCACCCGCGACGTCGAGTTCGGCGGCGTGCAGATCGCGGCCGGCGACTGGGTCGGGATGTTCTACCAGTCCGGCAACCGCGACGAGGCGGCATTCGCCGACCCGTGGCAGTTCGACGTGCTGCGCGACCCCAATCCGCATGTCGGGTTCGGCGGGGGTGGACCGCACTACTGCCTGGGCACAATGCTGGCGCGCACCCAACTGCGCTGCATCTGGGGTGAGCTGCTGAGTCGGGCACCCGACTTCGAGGTCGGTGAGCCCGACTACCTGGTCGGCAACTTCATGTCCTCGGTTAAGCGCCTGCCCTATCGGCTGAACCTGTAGAGGAGCATGGTGCGCACCTTCGAGAGCTTGGACGTCTTCGCGGCGGCCGTCGGGACCGAACTCGGGACCTCCGACTGGCTGACGATCGATCAGAAACGCATCGACGCCTTCGCCGACGCCACCGGCGACCACCAGTGGATCCACATCGACCCGGAGCGGGCGGCCAAGGGGCCGTTCGGCGCGACGATCGCCCACGGTCTGCTGACGATCTCGCTGTTCCCGGGCTTCATCGACCAGATCTACCGGCTCGAGGGGGTGCGGATGGGCGTCAACTACGGGTTCAACAAGGTGCGTTACCCCTCGCCGGTGCGCGTCGACTCGCAGGTGCGGATGACGTTGGCGCTGAACGAGGTCACGGCGCTGGACGGTGGGATCCAGGTGGTGCTGGGCGGGGTCGTGGAGATCAAGGACGCGCCCAAGCCGGCTTGCGTCTTCGAGGCCGTCGCCCGGTTCTACGGCTGAGTTGCCTGTGCCGTCGGTGCGGGTAGCGGTCGAGGGCCGCGTGGGGCGACTGACCCTGGACCGGCCGCAGGTTCGCAACGCGATCTCGGTGGAGTTGGCTGGCGAACTCGCTGCCGGGGTGCGGGAGTTGGCCCCGCAGGTCGACGTGATCGTGATCCGCGGGGCGAGCGGGACCTTCTGTGCCGGCGGCGATGTGGCCGAGCTCGACCGGCTTCGCCTGACGGGGCGTGCGGCCCTGGCCGGGCTGTTCGGCGCCTTCCGGGAGGCGCTGGACGCGGTCGCGGCCGCCGAGGTCCCGGTGGTCGCCGTCGTCGAGGGGCACGCGGTGGCCGGCGGGTTCGAGTTGGTCCAAGCCTGCGACGTCGTGGTGGCGGCCGAGTCGGCGGTGCTGGCCGACATCCACTCCCGCTTCGGGCAGGTGCCCGGCGGTGGGGGCACCCAACTGCTGCCCCGGCTGGTCGGCCGGGCCCGGGCCTGCGCGCTGATCCTGACCGGCGATTCGCTGACGGCCCGTCAGGCCTGCGACTGGGGCCTGGTTTACGAGGTTTTCCCCGACGCCGAGTTGGACGCCGGGGTGGCTGATCTGATCGCCCGGCTGACCCGGGGGTCCCGGGCGGCGCGCACCGCCGCCAAGCGCCTGATCCGCAGCGGCCTGGAACTGCCGCTGGCCGCCGGGTGGGACGCGGAGACCGAAGCCGTGCTGGACCACCTGACCGGCACTGCAGGCGCAGCAGCCGTCGAGGCATTCACCTCCCGGAGGACGAACGCGTGAGTGAACACAGCGAGCCGTTGATCGGGCGCGGTGAGGTTCTGCTCGATCTGTACGGCGACGGCGTCGGGCACCTGCGGCTGAACCGGCCCGCGGCGTCGAACGCGATGACCGACAGCTTCCTGGCCGAACTGCAGCAGGCCGTGGCCCGCGCTGAGGCGGAGCCGCGGATGCGGGTGCTGGTGCTGTCCGGGGAGGGCCCGAACTTCTGCACCGGTGGCGACGTCAAGGACTTCGCGGCCAAGGGCGAGGCGCTGCCGGAGTACCTGCGCTCGGCCACGGCCCGGCTCGCCGCCGTCGTCGCGGGGCTGGTGCACTCGCGGCTGCCGGTGGTCCTGGCCGTGCAGGGCTACGCCGCCGGCGGTGGCGGTTTCGGGCTGGTGTGCGCGGCCGACCTGGTGATCGCGGCCCGCTCGGCCCGCTTCCTACCGGGCGCGACCCGGGCCGGGATGGCGCCGGACGCGGGTGCCTCGGTGACGTTGACCCGGATCGTCGGGGTGCGCAAGGCGATGGAACTGGTGCTCTGCAACCCGACGCTCACGGCCGAGGACGCCCTGGCCCTGGGCCTGGTCAACCGGGTGGTCGAGGATGAGGCGTTGCTCCCGGGGACGTTCGAGGTCGCCCGCGGGCTGGCTGCCGGGGCGCCGTTGGCCCTGGCCGCCGCGAAGCGGCTGCTATGGGAGGGCATCGGCCGGGGGCTGGACGAGGCGTTGCCGGACGAGGCGCGCACGGTCTCCGAACTGTCCGGGACGGCCGATGCCCGGGAAGGTCTGGCCGCGGTGATCGAGCGGCGGCGTCCGGGATTCCGGGGCTGCTGATGGGCGGTGTTCGTTGACTCCGGTGGCGGTTGTGACCGGGGGCGGCCGGGGAATCGGGGCCGCGGTGTGCGCGGCGTTGGCCGCGGCCGGTGCGGGGGTGGTCGTCGTCGACCGCGATGCCGAACCCGCCGAGGAGATCGCCGCCGCCGTCGGCGGGACCGCCGTCGTGCTTGACGTCGCGGATGCCGCCGCGGTGGCCTCGACGCTGGGTGGTATCGACGCCGCGATCCTTGTGAACAATGCCGGGTACGACCAGTTCGCCTGGTTCACCGACGTCACCCCCGAGGCCTGGCGGCGACTGATCGCGGTCAATCTGGAGGGTGTGTTCGCGTGCACCCAGGCCCTGTTGCCGGGCATGCAACGCGCCCGGTACGGCCGGATCGTCAACGTTGCCTCGGAGGCCGGGCGGATCGGCTCCAAGGGCAACGCGGTGTACGCGGCGACCAAGGGCGGGGTGCTGGCGTTCACCAAGTCCATCGCCCGGGAGAACGCGCGGTACGGGATCACCGTGAACGCGGTGTGCCCCGGCCCGATCGAGACCCCGCTGCTGGACGCGGTGCGGGCGTTGGGTGAACGCGGTGCGGTGATGGAGGCCGCGATGATCGCCGGGACCCAGTTGGGCCGGCTGGGCAGCCCGGCCGAGGTGGCCGCGGCGGTGGCGTTCCTGTGCTCGCCGGCGGCCTCGTACGTGACCGGTGAGGTACTCGGCGTCTCCGGCGGGATGGGACTCGGCGCCTGAGGCGGTTGCCGAGGGCCCGGACAGCACCTAACATCTTGTCTGGACACAGTGTCCGATAACTTGGGGTGTTTGCGAACGGGGCCGGATGACTCTGGGGATCGTGAGCTACGGCGTGCATCTGCCGGTCCACCGACTGGCGCTGTCCGAGGTGGCGGCGGCTTTCGGGTCGGGCTCCGGGCGCGGACGCCGGGTGGTCGCGGCCTTCGACGAGGACAGCACGACGATGGCGGTGGCTGCGGCCCGAGGCCTGGTCCCGGACCGCTCGGTCGAGTCGCTGTGGTTCGCGACGACGTCGCCGGCCTACGCGGAGAAGACCAACGCGGCCGCCGTGCACGCCGCCCTCGGCCTGGGCGAGGAGACGTTCGCGGTCGACGTAGCCGGTGCGGTGCGGTCCGGCGAGGGCGCCTTGCGCGCGGCCGCGGGCAGTGGTGGCTTGGCTGTGCTCGCCGACGTGCGCGTCGGCCGGCCGGGCTCCGCGGATGAGTCCCAGGCCGCTGATGGCGCGGCCGCGTTCCGATTCGGACCTTCTGCGCAGGCGTTGGCCGTACCGGTGGCGCGGGCCTGCGCCACCGCGGAACTGCTGGACCGCTGGCGGCTCCCGTCGGAACTGACGGCCAGTCAGTGGGAGGAGCGGTTCGGGCTGGACAGCTACGCGCCTCTGGTCGCTGCGACGGCCGGACGTGCCCTGGCCGATGCCGGACTGGCGTCCGCCGATCTGGTTGTCGTCAGCAGCCCGCACACCCGGGTGGCCGCGGATGCCCTGGCCCGACTGGGCGGCGCGGACGCGTTGCCGATGGGCAACGCCGGGGCTGCCGACGTCGGGATCCGATTGGCCGACGCGCTCGACCGGGCGCAGCCCGGCAACACGATCCTGGTGGTGAGCGTCTCCGACGGCGTGGTGGCCACGGTGTGGCGAGCCACCGACCGCATCGACGCGGCGCGTCCGGCGGTGTCGGTACGGCAGTTGCTGGCCGCCGGCCGCGACGTCCCGTACCCGACCTACCTGACCTGGCGCGGGCTGCTGGAGCGGGAGGCGCCGCGCCGCCCGGAGCCGGAGCGACCGGCCGCTCCGCCGAGCGCTCGGAATCTGGACTGGAAGTTCGCTTTCGTCGGATCGCGCTGCGACAAGTGCGGGTTCCTGCATCTCCCGCCGCAGCGGGTCTGCGCGTCGTGCCGGACGGTCGATGTGATGTCCGCCGCGCCGTTGACCGAGGCGATCGGTTCGGTGGTGACCTTCACGGTCGACCGGCTGGCGTACTCGTTGTCGCCGCCGGTGATCTGCGCAGTGATCGACTTCGACGGCGGCGGGCGCTGCCTGCTCGAGTTGGCCGACGCGGAGCCCGCGGAAGTCGTCGTCGGGGCGCGGGTCGGGCTGACGTTCCGGCGATTGTGGACCACCGGGAACGTGCACAACTACTTCTGGAAGGCCGCGTTGCTCGGGGGTGAATCGGTTGGCCAGTAACGGGATCCGCGACCGCGTGGCCGTGGTGGCGATGGGTTGCACGACGTTCGGCGAGCACTGGGGTCGCTCGGCGGAGGACCTGCTGGTGGACGCCACCGGCGAGTGTCTGTCCTCGGGTGATCTGACGTCGGATCAGATCGACGCGTACTGGCTGGGGACGATGGCCTCGGGCATGTCCGGCCTGACCCTGTCCAAGCCGCTGGCGTTGGAGTACCGGCCGGTGACCCGGGTGGAGAACTTCTGCGCCACCGGCTCGGAGGCGTTCCGAAACGCCTGCTACGCCGTGGCTTCCGGCGCCTACGACGTCGCGATGGCCGTTGGTGTCGAGAAGCTCAAGGACAGTGGGTACTCGGGGCTCGTCCGTCCGCAGATCGCCTCGGACGGCACGTCCGCCGACCTGACGCTGACCGCACCGGCCGCGTTCTCGATGCTCGACCCGGCCTACTGCGCCAAGTACGGCGTCGACCCGGGCACGTTCCGCGAGGCGATGACCCACATCGCGTGGAAGAACCACTGCAACGGGGCGCGCAACCCACGGGCTCAGTTCCGCAAGGCGATCCCGAAGGAGAAGATCGCGGCCTCCCCGCTGGTTGCAGGCCGATTAGGTGTCCTGGACTGCTCCGGGGTCTCCGACGGCGCGGCCGCGGCGGTGATCGTCCGCGCCGAGGACGCCCACCGGTGGACCGACCGACCGATGTACGTGAAGGGCCTGTCGTTGGTGGCCGGGCCGGGCAGCGGAGCGTTGGACCCGGGCTACGACTGGACGACGTTCCCGGAGGTCGTGGCCTCCGCGACCGATGCCTACCGGCAGGCCGGGATCGACGACCCGGCCCGGCAGATCCACCTGGCCGAGGTCCACGACTGCTTCACCCCGACCGAGCTGGTCCTGATGGAGGACCTCGGCTTCTGCGGGCGGGGCGAGGCCGTCAAACACGTGCTGGACGGGGCTTTCGACCTCGACGGCCGATTGCCGGTCAATCCCGACGGCGGGCTGAAGTCGTTCGGGCACCCGGTCGGGGCCAGCGGGTTGCGGATGCTTTTCGAGTGCTGGTTGCAGTTCCGCGGCGAGGCAGGCGACCGCCAGTTGCCCGACCCGCGGGTCGGGCTGACCCACAACCTCGGCGGCCGGCCGGGGTCCTGCGTCTCGTTCGTGTCGGTGGTCGGCAAGGACTTGAGTGAGGAAGCGGCATGACAGTCACGAACTACGACGCCCTGGTCCGGCCCGATCGGGTGCACGGCTCGCTCTACACGGACCCGGAGATTTTCGCCGAGGAGATGGAGCGGATCTTCTACCGGACCTGGGTCTACGTGGGCCACGTCAGCGAGGTGCCGCAGCCCAACGACTACGTCGTCAAGTCCATCGGTCCGCAGTCCGTCATCATGACCCGTGACCGAGCGGGGAAGGTCAATTTGCTGCAGAACCGCTGCGCGCACCGCGCGAACCTGGTCTGCGACGCGCCACGTGGCAACACCCGGGCGTTCCGGTGTCAGTACCACGGGTGGACCTACGACAGCGACGGCGCGTTGCTCGGCATGCCCTACAAGCAGGGCTACGACGGCGTGATAGAGAAGTCCGAACTGGGGCTGGGTCGCGTCCCGCGCGTCGCCGAGTACCGCGGCTTCGTCTTCGGCAGCTTCGCGGCTGACGGGCCGTCACTTCTCGAGCACCTCGGCTCGGCCACCGACGCGTTCGACCGGCTCTGTCGGTTGTCGCCGGCCGGCGAGGTGGCGGTTTCGGCCGGTTGGTTGCAGCATCGTGTGGCGGCGAACTGGAAGATGCTGCTGGAGAACGAGACCGACGGCTACCACCCGCAGTTCGTCCACTCGTCGGTGTTCCAGGTCGCCAACAGCGCCATCGGCGCCCTCTACGGGGAGTCGTCGACCGCGGTCTGCCGCGACCTCGGCGGCGGTCACACGGAGAACGATCTGCGCCCGGAATTCCGTCGGCTCGGCGTGCCGATGGGTTGGTTCGGCACGACGGCGGACAAGGTTCCCAACTACGTGGCGCGGATGCGGCAGTCCTACGGCGCCGGCGCCGAGGAGATCCTCATCGACGGATCGCCGCACGTGATGATCTTCCCGAACCTGTTCATCGCCGAGATCCAACTCTTCGTCATCCAGCCGTTGTCCGTGAATCAAACGGTGCAGCACGTGACCTGCGTCCAGTTGGCCGAAGGCGAGGAGATGAACCGGCGGATGCTGCAGCAGACGATCGGTTCGGTCGGCCCGGCCGGGCTCCTGCTCGCCGACGACACCGAGATGTACGAACGCAACCAGCGTGGTGTGGCATCCCGCCTCCCGGAGTGGCTGGTGCTGGCCCGGGGACTCAAGCGGGAGCGGATCGACGCCGACGGTCACACGATCGGGAACAACACCGACGAGCTCACGTTGCGCGCGATCTGGCGGCACTGGCTGACGCTGATGGACCCGATGGCGGAAGGAACCGCGGCGTGACCGGGACGACGATCACCGACATCGAGTTGGGGGAGGCCGAGCAGTTCCTCTATCGCGAGGCGCGCCTGGCCGACGCCCACGACTACGACGCCTGGGAGGCGTTGTGGACCGACGACGCCGTCTACTGGGTGCCCGCGGGTGGGGAGTCCGCGACCGACCCGACCACCCAGGTCTCGGTGCTGTTCGACAACCGGTCGCGGATCGGGACCCGGATCCGGCAGCTCAAGACCGGCAAGCGGCACTCGCAGAGCCCGAACTCCAGCCTGTGCCGACTGATCACCAACGTGGAGCTGCTCGGCGACCACGACGGCGACACCGTGGTGGGCGCGGCAATGCTGGCCGTCGAGTCCCGCGACCGCGGGACCACGATCTGGGCGGGGCGGTGCGAGTACCGGCTGCGCCGGGTCGACGGCGAGCTGCGGATGTCGTGGAAGAAGATCCTGCTCGTCGACCGGGATCGGGCACTAAACACCATGTCTTTCCTGATCTGATGGCGGCCGAGGAATTGCTCGGCACAGTCGACAGCGAGTTCGCCCGGGTTCGGCTGAGCATCGACCACGCCGGCAACGGTCCGCGGCTGCGGATCGAGGACCTCACCGGTGGGCGCGTCAACTACCTCGACGCGCTGACGCTGGAGGCGCTGGCCTGGGTCTCCGAGGAGAAGCTGCGCGAGCTGCTCGACCCGTCGGCCGACCGCTGGCGCGTCCCGGAATCCTGAGCCGGCGCGACCCGCTGCGCCACTGTGCCGATCAGCCAGACGCAGTAGACGATCAGCCCGACCGTCAGCAGTGCGGCCGGGTACTCCCAGCCCCAGCCGCGGTTGTCGTGCAGCACCGCGTACATCGGGAAACCCGTGCCGGCATTGGACAAGCCCTCGGCGATGAAGATCAGCGGGATCACCCCGACGGTGGCCCAGCCGCCTGCGGGGAACAGCTTGGTGAAGCCGAACACTGCCGCGCCGCCCGCGATCGCGGTGAACGCGTTTGCCGCGCCCCACCACATCGGATGGCCCCAGAGGTTGAACGGCTGTTTGCCGTAGTAGGTGTAGACGCCAGTCAGCAGACCGGGCGCCTCCAACGCGAAATTCGTCAGCACGAACACCGCCCACAGGCCGAGGAACTGGCGGCGGGTGACGCCCCGTTGCAGTGCCCGCGCGGTCAGGTAGGCGAAGCCGCCGATGTACCAGGGATAGATCACAGGGACGAACAGCGGCATCGTCCGACCCAGCAACGTGAACGTGTGGATCGAGCCGTGCTCGGTCAGGTAGACCATCCCCAGCACGTCGACGAACGGTTCGAACAGCGCCGCCGCCAGGCCCCCGAACAGGCAGCACAGCAGCAGCGGACGGCCCGCCCGGAGGTGGCGCAACGCGATCAGCAGCACGATCACCAACGGGACCGCCCCACCGATCGTGAACACCATCTCGGCGGCCTTCGGCATCTGCAGGTGCGTCGGCGGTTGCGGCAGCGTGGAATTCAACGCCGCGGCAGGGAGCATGACCCAGGCTACCGCGGTCACTGGACTGCATATCCAGACACCGCGTCTGTCATTTGGGGCAGTCGGGAATCCGTCACCGGATCCTCCTGTCGAAGGCTGGGCTTCTCCCGGGCGGCCAGTTATTCGATCATGAACGCAAAATCTTCGCAGCGAGACCTGTGGCCATGATCAACTCGCGCGCCAAGATGGGCGTGATTGGGCAGTGACTTCATCCGGAGGGGGCCGACGTGAGCGTCGAGCCGATCGTGGAATTCAGCTTCGGTATTGCGGCGCAGGGCTACGAGCGTTCGGCGGTGGATGCCCGGATCGAGGAGTTGGCTCTCGAGCACGAGAACGTGCTGCGGCGGGCCGAGGATCTGCAGCGCGAGATCGCAGAGACGACCCGCGCCGCGTCGGCAAGTGGGGAGCAGGAGCTGTTCGCGTTCGTGCTCGGCCGGCTCCAGTCGACGTTGGGCGCCGCCCACGTCGCGAGCACCGGACTGCAGCGAGCCGGCGAGACCCGGGCCCGGGAGGAGCGCGCAGCCGCTCACGAGATGATCCGTCGGCAGTTGATGCAACTGGAGGACGAGTCGCAGCGCGCGGTCGCCGCCGCCGAGGCAGCCGCCCGCCGACTGATCGAGGAAGCGGGCCGCGCGGCCGCAGAGCTCCGTTCGGAGGCCGCCGAAGCCGCAGCCCGGATCACCGCCGGAGCACAGGACGTGATGGAGGTCGCTCGGACCAAGACCGAGCAGCGGACCAAGGAGATCGTGGGCGAGCTGACCGCATGGCAGCAGGCGCACGAGAGCGCCCAGGCCGCGACCCAGGCCGCTGCCGACGGTCGGCTGGAACAAGCGGGACGCGCCGCAACCGCCTACGGTGAGCAGGCCAGATCGACGTTGGACTGTGCCGCGCAAACGGCCTCGCGGATGACCGGTGAGGCTCGCCTGGAGGCGGATCGCCTGCTCGCCGAGAGCCAGCGCGGGGCCGACCACCTGCGCCAGGAATCCGAACGCGCGGCCGCGGAGGTGGCGGTCAACCTGCGCAGCATCGGGCGGTTCGTCGACGGCCTACCGTTGCCGGCGGGCCTGACGGACCTCGCGTCGGAGGACGGCCGACCGACGGCCGACTCGGGCCGTGGGTCGATCTCGGAGATCAGCGCGTTGTGGCCGCGTCGGCGAACCCGCAGCGCCTCGGGTCAGGAGCCCGGACGGTCGGAGCGCATCAGATAGGGAACCGCGCCATGATCGCCGCCGCCACGAGTTGCGCGGTCTCGGCGCACGCCGTGGTTCCGCCGTTCGCGTACTCCTTCACCCCGTCGCCCACGTGCCAAAGATTCGCCAGCGGGGTCTCCGGCCGCATGTCGAACCCGGCCACCGCACGTTGCGGCGGCCAGTCGTCGCGCGTCACCACGACCGAGAGAACCCTTGCCTGGGCGGCGAAATCCGGGATCGTCTCGTGGATATCAGCAAACAGCAGGTCGGTCTCCACCGCTTCGTCGAAGTCGCCGACCGAGGGCTGCGGCACCGAGGTCGCGACGAACAGGTGCCAACCCGGCGGCGCCATCTCCGGGCAGACGTCGGTGAAGTTCGCCATGTAGGCCATCCGCCGGGTCTTGGCGAAGCCGAGCATCCCGGGCACCTCGATCAGCCGCTCCCGCGACGCGAAGTTGACGGTGATCATCGCGGCCGGCCGGTCGGCGCGCTTCACGGCGGCGAGATAACTTTCGTCGAGCACGTCGTCGCCGAGCAGGCGCACGGTCGCGGCCGGCCCGACATCGCTGACCACCACTCGCGCGCGGACGATCCCCCCGCCTGCCAGCACTGCCTCGGTCACCGACCCGTCGGCAACCCGCAACGACTCGACCGCGCTCGACAGCCGGATTTCGCCTCCGTCGCGAACGACTGCGGCGGCCAGTGCCCGCCACAGGCCGATCGTGCCCTCCGGGTGATAGCCGAACCGTTTGAACGCGCTCTTGCGGGTGAAGTAGGTCAGGAACACCCGGGCGGGCAGTTCCTCGGTGGAGACGGCGAAGATCGAGCCGCAGATGTTGCGGAACATGCCGTGCACGGTCTCGTTCTTCGTGAACCCACGCAGCCACTCCGCGGTCGACATCGAGTGCTCGGGCAGGCCCTCGTCGTGCCTCGCTGCGCCGATCCCGGCGAGGATCTTCGCCCCCTGGCGGGTCAACTGACCCAGCATCAGACCCCAGCCACCGCCGGTGATGTCGACGTTCTTCTTCCCGATGCGGTAGACGATCGGCGGGTTCGGTTCGCGGATCTCGAAGGCGGCCTCGACCTCCCGGCAGGTCTGCTCGGTGATCCCGCCGAGCTCGATCACGATCGCGCCGGTGTTCACCTTGAACCCGTCGACGTCGTCGGTGGATGCCCGACCGCCGATCTTGTCCAGGCGCTCCACCACCAGCGTGCGATAGCCCGCATGCGCCAGTCGGGCAGCGGTGAACAGACCACCGGCGCCCGCGCCGATCACCAGGACGTCGACCTCGCTCATGCCCGTCATGACGGCGTCCTAGTACGACGTCGGCAGGCCGAGGCTGTGCTCGGCGACGAAGTTCAGCACCATCTCGCGACTGGTCGGCGCCGTGCGCAGCATCCGGGCCAGGAACCACAGCGGTGCCAGGCCGTACTCCCGCGACATGCCGTTGCCGCCGTGCACCTGGATCGCCTGGTCCAGCGTGCGGATCACCGCCTCGGCGGCGGCGTACTTCGCGATGTTCACGGCCTCGGCGGCGTTGGCGCCCGAGTCGCACAGTTCGGCCGCCCGGGCTGTCAGCAGCCGGGCCTGGGTGACCGCCATGTAGCACTCGGCCATCGGGTGGGAAAGGCCCTGGTGCGCACCGATCGGCGTGTTCCACACGCTTCGTTCGCAGGCGTACCGAACGGCCTTGTCCAACGCGTAACGGGAGATGCCGTTGCTCATCGCTGCGGCGGTGACGCGTTCCGGGTTCAGCCCCGAGAACACCGCGCGGAATCCCTTGCCTGCCTCACCCACCAAGTTGCCGGCCGGGACGCGGACGTCGTCGAAGAACACCGTGAACTGCTTCTCCGGCTGGACGAGCTCGGCCTCGATCGGGGTCATCGACAGCCCGGGGGAGCCGGCCGGAACCACGAACATCGACATCGGGGTGTGTTTGCCGGCGGCCGCGTCCGCGTCGCGGCAGACGACGAGGATCGCGTCGGTCTGGTCGGCGCCGGAGGTCCAGTACTTGGTGCCGTTGATCAGGTAGTCCTCGCCGGCCCGGCGGGCGGTCACCGCCAGTGCGTGGGTGTTGGAGCCGGCGTCCGGTTCGGTGATCGCGAACGCCATGGTCCGGGTGCCGTCGGCCAGGCCCGGAAGCCATTCCTGTTTGAGTTGCGGTGATCCGTGGGCGGCGATGATCGCCCCGCAGATGGCGGGCGAGATGACCAGCATCAGCAGCGGACAGCCGGCCGTGGCGATCTCCTCGAGTGCCACGCACGTCTCGGTGAGGCCGGCGCCGCCACCCCCGTACTCCTCGGGCAGGTGCATCCCGAGGAAGCCGGCCGCGCCGAGTTCCTCGTACAACTCGGTGGGCTCCTTGTGCGCCCGAGCGCACTCCAGGAAGTACGGGAAGCCGTAACGGTCGACGATCTGCCGGACGGCGGACCGCAACGCGGTCAGCTCCGGTGTGGTCGGAACGATGTCCACCATCGCGAGTCCCCTCTTCTGACGAATGGTCAGTTACTTGTTCGGCCGAGGAATGCACGCATCCGCTCGGCGACCTCGGGAGAGGTGGCCAGTTCGACCATCCCCGCCCGTTCCGCGTCCAACGCCTCTGACAGTCGCCCGCCGGGGCGCAACAACGACCGGAGTTTGGCGTTCGAGGCCCGCGGTCCGGCCGCGATGCGCAGCGCGATCTGCTCGACGCGAGCGGCGACCTCCGCGCTGGGCACGACCTCGCTGATCAAGCCACAGTCGACCGCCTCGCCCGCGGTCAGCGCGCGGTTCGCGTAGCACATCTGCGCGGCTATGCGACGGCCCACCAATCTGGGCAGGAACCACGAGTTGCCGCCGTCGGCGCCGAGTCCGAGAACCCCGGAGCCCACCGCGAACCTCGCGTCCGCGCCCGCGACCACGATGTCCGACACGTGCAGCAGACCGAGGCCGCCGCCACCGGCTGAGCCGTGAACAGCGGCCACGATCGGGACCTCGAGTGCCAGAAACAGTCGCAGCGCCTGGTGATACTCGGTGAGCATGAGATCGAGCAGAGCGGGCAACTCCTCCTGCGGGGTCGCCGAGAGCGCGGCCAGGTCGCCGCCCGGGCAGAACGCCGGTCCGTCCGCGGCCAGCACCAGGACCCGCATCGAACGGTCGGCCGTGCAGGCCTGCGCCGCGGTGAGGATGTCGCGGGCCAGGGCCGGGTCGATCGAGTTCGACGCCTCGGGCCGGGTCAGGCACACCCGGCCGATCGGCCCGCCGAGTTCGAGTCGCAAGGCCGACAACGGCGGCCGATCCGAGCCGGAGGGGACTGTCGCCGGCTCCAGCGCAGCCACCCAACATGCGGTGTCGGTGAGTTGGCGCAACCCGGTGATCCGTCCGGCGGAGACGGTGATCGTGTGGTTGAACGGCGCCTCGAGTTTGCAGCCGGTGGAGCGCGCCGTGCCCAGGTAGGTCCCCGTTGCCAGCACCCGGCCGTCGGGCAGTGCGAGGATCTCCTCGGGATGCGCGACGACGTCGAACTCGCGACCCAGCGCGCCCCAGAACTCCCGGCGCATGGCCCGCGCCCCGACGTAGCGGCCGCCCAGCCCGAACGGCATTCCGGACGCGGTCTCGCCGATGAAGTCCGGATCCAACAGCCCGTCGAGCGCCTCGCGGTCGCCCGCGGCCAGCGCGGCATACAGGGCGCGGACGAGGTCCGCGACATCCGCACAGCCCGACATACCGGCGAGTGTGACGCAGCCGGGCGCCGAACGCAATGAAAACGTCGGACAGAGTGTCCGAAGTCTGTGGATCAGCCGGCGATCAGGGTCGCGCAGAAGACCTCGGCCAACGCGTCGGCGCTGACGTGCATCCGGCGGCGCGAGGCGCCGGGTGCCACCTGGCTCACTGTCCGTTCGGTCATCCAGGCCAACGCGACCGAGGTCGGGGCCGCCGCCACCTCGCGCACCCAACCACCGGCCTGGCCCGTGCGGATGAAGCGTTCGATCGCGCGGGCGTAGTCCGCAACCGCGTCGTGGTAGGCAGCACGGATCGCGGGGGAGTGCGCCGAGGCCTCGGCGACCGCGCGCAGGACGGCCTCGTCGGCGGCGAATGCGTCGAACAGCTTGCGCATCCCGCGTCGGACGTCGTGGGCGCTGACCTCCGCGCCGCCGGCGAGCCAGGTGCGTTGCGCGTCGTACAGGCGCAGCAGCGTCGCGGCCGAGAGCGCCTGCAGCATCACGAACTTGTCCTCGAACTGCAGGTAGAACGTCGACCGGGCCACCCCGGCCTGTCCGCACAGGCGTTCCACGCTGACCTCACGGAACGATGCGCCGTCGGCGAGCAGTTCGGCCAACGCGACCCGCAGCAGGTCGATGAGCTCGTCGCGCCCGTAGGCCCGACCCTGACGCGACGTCACAGGGCCGGCCGGCCAACAACCCGACGGATCAGGCGCTGCGGCACGCGGCACCGGCGTACAGGGTGTTCCAGATGATCGCGGTGTAGCCGTCCAACAACTTCCCGTACGCCGCGTCGTCGGCCCCGCGGACCAGTTGGTGCAGCCCGCGTTCGGCCATCCAGGTCAGCCACTCCGCGACCTCGCCGGCGGCCAGCGTCTCGTCGACGAAGCCGTCGCGCTGACCCGCCCGGATGTGCTTGCGCAACCCGGCGCTGTTGTGGCCGATCAACGACATCACCGACTCGCGGACGCCAGGGTCGTAGGCCGCCGCGTCGAATGCCGCGGCCATCAACGAGGTGTGCGGCCGATAGACGTCGAACACTGCGCCGAGCGCCTCGTGCAGGTCCTCGCGCTGGGCGTCGCCGCTGAGGTTCCACCAGCGCTTGGCCACCGAGTCCAGGTCCCCGGTGATCTCGTCGAGCCAGGCCCGCAGCAACTCGCCCTTGTCGGCGAAATAGACGTAGAAAGTCGACCGGGCCACCCCGGCCCGGGCCACCAGGCGCTCGACCGAGAGCTCGGTGAAGGTCTCACCCTCGGTGAGCATCTCCTCGACGGCGGTGAGCATCTTTCGGCGGATCTCGTCGCGCCGCTGGGCTCGACTGCCGGCCGCCTTCCGCGTGATCGAGGGCATGCGGACATTGTCGCATCCCGGGCCGCACATTGTCTGGACGCATTGTCCGATCATTTCTTGACCGACGTCGGCGGGCGCTGCCAGACTCCGCGGGACATCCTGTCCGGACATCAGCAACGCGGGGGCGGCGCAGTCATGACCGAGTACCGGACCGTCAAGGTCGACCACGCCGACGGCGTCGCGCACATCCTGCTGAACCGGCCGGAGGCGCTGAACGCCTGGACGGCCGAGTTCGGCGGCGAACTGCTTGTCGCGATGCAGGAGGCCTCTGCCGACCCGGCCGTCCGCGCGATCCTGATCAGCGGTTCGGGCAAGGGTTTCTCCAGCGGCGCAGACCTGAAGGCGGGTCGACCGACCCGCGCCGACGGCCTGCCCGACCTGTCCAGCCGACTGCGCGACACCTTCAACCCGGTGATCATCGCGATCCGCGACGCCCCGAAGCCGGTCATCGCCGCGGTGCACGGTGCCGCGGCCGGCCTGGGCTGTTCGCTCGCGTTGGCCTGCGACTTGGTGGTGGCCGGGGAGTCGTCCTATTTCCTGCTCGCGTTCGTCAACATCGGGCTGATCCCGGACGGCGGTGGGCTGCGCTTCCTGGCCGAACGCGTCGGCCTGATCCGCGCCGCCGAGCTGGCGATGCTCGGGGAGCGCCTGCCCGCGCCGAAGGCGTTGGACTGGGGCCTGGTGAACTCGGTGCATCCCGACGCCGAACTGCTCGACGCGGCAACGGCGTTGTGCCGGCGCCTGGCCGCCGGCCCGACCGTGGCCATCGCGAACATCAAGCGCACGCTGCGGGAGACCACCCAGGCCAACCTCGTCGACCAGGTTTGGATCGAGGCCGTGCGGCAGCAGGAACACGCCGGCACCCACGACTTCGCCGAGGGCGTGGCGGCGTTCGTGGAGAAGCGTCCGGCGAAGTTCCGCGGGAACTGATCGTTCGCCGGAAACGACTACAAACTCCGCCGGTTCAGAACGATGGTCGATCGGCGGGGGCCGGCACCAAGCGCAGGGGATTCCGAACTCGTTCGGTGGGCGGGTCGATGCCGTCGGGGTC